>NZ_JACFSZ010000017.1 GCF_014805525.1 Rhabdothermincola sediminis
CCTCTACCTCGCCGACGACCGAGCCGGCGCGCTCGCCGCGCTCGGGCGGTTCTGCGACCTCTACGCCACCGGCGAGCTGCCCGAGTTCCACCACGACCTCGACACCATCATCGCCTGGGGCGACAAGATCCTCGCCTACCACGACCCCATCGTCGGCCGGGCCAGCAATGGACGACTCGAAGGCACCAACAACAAGCTCCAAGTCCTACGCCGCGTCGCGTACGGGTTCACCAACCACGCCAACTTCGAAGCCCGAGGCATCCTCGCCTGCCCCGCCATACGATCATCACCACCGAGACCAGCCACCCTCACCCCATGAAACCGCGCAGTCTCCAACAAACTCCAAGTCCTGCGCCGCGTCGCGTACGGGTTCACCAACCACGCCAACTTCGAAGCCCGAGGCATCCTCGCCTGCCCCGCCACACGATCATCACCACCGAGACCAGCCACCCTCACCCCATGAATGCGCGCAGTCTCGCCAAGAAGCCCGACAGGGCGGCCTCGTTGCGGTGGGCGACCATGGCAAGCACCTCACCGGTCTCGCCGTTCTGCAACACCGTCACGTACCGGTGCCGGCGACGCATCGACGTCTCGTCCACCAGCAACACCCGACACCGCTTCGACCGGCGGTGCGCACCCACCGCCTCCGCCCACGACGAGACGAGCGCCATGATGGTCTTCCAGGCGATGCCGTGACGGCGAGCGACCGCCCGGATCGACATCACCTTCGCGTCCGCCACCAACACCCGCGCCAGGCGGCGGGTGAGGCGGCCTTCGAACTCGTCATGGCACTCGAGGTGACGCTGCCCGCAGTTCCCACACACGAACCGGCGGCGCTGCCACACCAGTGTCACCGGCCGGCCCGAGACCGGCAGGTCCCGGATCTTGCGGATGCGGGTGTCATGCACCTCGCGGCAGCGGAACCCACAGTGCGGGCAACCCGACCACGACCTCGTCGACACGACCGACACGACGAGCGCGTCGATCGTGTCCACGAGAACCTTCACCACGCGGATCAACCTCAGGTGCAACCGCACCTGCATACAGTCGGGTGCCATCGGGGCCTCCTGGGTTCGGCATCTTCGACAACACCGAGTCCAGCGGGGCCCCGACCCTGGAAGGTGGACCCTCTACAAGACCCTCATCCCACGTTCACGCGCAGCGCCTTCTTGGCTGCCCAGGGGCACCGCTGGTGCCGGGGCGTGCAGGTCGTCGTGTCCGACGGGTCCACCTCCTACAAGGCGGCGATCGACCGGCATCTCGGTCACGCCCGCCACGTGCTCGACCGGTTCCACGTGGTGCGCTGGTTCGCCGCGGGGCTCACGCTCGTGCGCCGCAACACCCAACGCCGCGAACCACGCGGGCAGGTCACGCCCGCGTTCGACCCCGAGGTGTTCCGGGCCCGCTTCGCGCTCGTCCGTCGCGGTGACACCCTCACCGACGCGGATCGGGAACGCCTCGACCAGCTCTTCGAACGCCACCCCCGCATCGCCGCGGGCTGGCACGCGCTGCAGGAGCTCTACGGGCTGTACCTCGCCGAGGACCGCGACGGGGCGCTCGCCGCGCTCGACCGGTTCTGCGATCTCTACGCCACCGGCGAGCTCCCCGAGTTCCACCACGTCGTCGACACGATCATCGCCTGGGGCGACGAGATCCTCGCCTACCACGACCCGACCGTGGACCGGGCCAGCAACGGCCGACTCGACCGCACCAACAACAAGCTCCAGGTCCTGCGACGCGTCGCGTTCGGATTCACCAACCGCGCGAACTTCGAAGCCCGAGGCATCCTCGCGTGCCCCGCCATACGATCATCGCCACCGAGACCAGCCGCCCTCACCCCATGAATGCGCGCAGTCTCCACCAAGCTGCTGAGCTTGCTCGAAGCGGGCGACCCTCGCGGCGAGGTGCGCATGGCGTGGCATGCGAAGGAGACGGTGCGGGGCATCTACGACATCGACGACTCCGGCCTTGCCGGCGAGTTCGTCCTCCGTCTCGGTCACGACCTCCTAGACGACTCGTGTCCGCCCGAGGTGCGTCAGCTCGGCCGCACGATCGTGCGGTGGGCCAACCAGATCGCTGCCCGGCACCAGGCCTACCTGTCGAACAGACCCACGGAGGCGATCAACAACCTGATCAAGAGAGTGAAGCGAGTGGCGTTCGGGTTTCGCCACTTCGCCCACTACCAGATCCGCGCCCTGCTTTATGCCGGCAAACCCAACTGGGATCTACTCGCCACGATCACACCCCGCTGAAACGCGAAGCGCCGGAATTGGCCGGTGGTGGGGTCGTAGTAGCGGACCATCGCTTACAGCCCACAACCTTCGTTGCGGGCCTTGAAGTCAGTGATTGTGATCACTTGGCCGTCGCCCGTACGGACGGAGCCCTCCGGGATCTCTGCCGGATCGAACGAGATGATCGATCCGAGTGCGTTCACACCTCTGTCGTTCGTCAGCCGAATGAGGGCGAATGTCCCATCGGGCCCGACCACCGTGGAGGAACGGACGTCGTACCCGTGGACGGACTCACTGATCGGGAGGGTCGATGCGGAGCCGGCGACGGCCGTCGCGGACCAGACGACCGGGGACCTGCTCGAGTTGCCTGCCACGATCTCGGCGTCGCCGATACCCCCTGGGCGACATGAAACGATCGTAGGAGCGCCACCGATCGTCGCGATCCCGATCGACTTTCCCGTCAGCCCCGACCGCTCGCCCATCACCCACGACACCCCCACACCCACGACAAGGGCGACGAGGAGCGCCGCGAGGATGAGTCCTCCGACAAGAGCCGTGGTGACGATCGGAGTCCGTGCGCGGCTGGTCATCGGGTCAGCCGCCCGGACGGTTTCCCACGACCGGCGATCCGCCGGTCGAACCACAGGCCGCCTGCTCGGCGCACTCGTCATAGCCGCCTGACACGAAACCGGCACCGCCCTCGAAGATGTTGCAATCACCTTGGAAGTGGCGGGCGGCAAGGTACGCCGGGACGAACGCCCAGCCCAGAGCTCCCCACTGGTAGGAGTGCCTGCTCTCGTGGGCGAAGAGATCGGGCGAGAGCTCTTCGGTCCCCGGGTTCATCACCACGTCGCCGAAGGTGAAGGCCGTGCCCGAGATCGGCGAGGCGGCACCGATGCATTCGAGTCGGCCGCTTCGAATGTGGCAGTTGCCACCCGACGTGATCATCCCGTACGTGATGGCGACGGAGTTGATGCTCGGGATTCCAGGCATCGGTGACACGTTGTTGCCAACTACGCGTACGACTTCGGCACCAACATCGACGACTCCACCGACGAAGTCGCCGGCTGCATCGACAAGATCGCCGAACCCGAACAAGCCCGTCGGGTCGGTGTTGTTAAGGGGGTTACCGTAGACGTAGCCGTAGGGCTCCCTGGTGATCGGCGTGATGGGGTCGCGGGTGAGGAATTGGCCGGTGGTGGGGTCGTAGTAGCGGTTGCGGAGGTGTTGGTAGCGGGTTTCGGGGTCGGTGTATTGGCCGGTGTAGCCGAGGGGGGTGGTGGCGGTGCCGGTGCGTACGGTGAGTTGACCGTAGGGGTCGTAGGTGTAGGTGGCGATGGTGTTGCCGGCGGCGTTGGTGAGCGCTCGGGTGGAGCCCAGCTGGTCGTGGTGGTAGTACCAGATGCTGCCGTCGGGGTTGATCTGGGAGACGGGTAGCCCGCCGGGTCCGTAGAGGTAGTAGGTGCTGGCCCCGCCGGTGGTTTCGGTGAGCAGCATCGGCAGGCGACTGGCGTGGTCCCAGCTGTAGGTGGTGAGGTTCCCGCCGGTGCGTTTCTTGGTGGCTCGCATGCCGGTGGGGTCGTAGGTGTAGGTCCAGGTGTCCCGGGTGGGTGAGAACGAGCCCACCACGTCCACCACCAGGTGGGCGGTGTTGACCGCGCCGCCGGCAACGACCCGGAAGGTGCCGTTGGCGGAGAGTTTGACCACCGCAGTCGCGTCATCGGGGATCCCGGCCTGGCCCGCGACCGCGATGGTGACCGGGGTGTTGTTGGTCAGCGGGTTGCAGCTGTTCGAACACAACCCCCCTTGGCTGGTGGGGCGGGTGTCGTAGACCCTGGTGGGGGTGACCGGGTCGAACTCGGTGCCCGAGCTCTGCACCCCGGTGGCGAACCAGCCGAACACGTCCACCACCACATCCACCGGCGCCCCAGAGTGATTCGCGATCACGATCTTGCCACCGACACCCACCTTGGCGATCACGAACCCCGCCCGGCTCAGACCGGCCTGCCAGTTCACATTCGACGTAGCCGGCTCCACACCACCCGCAGGGTACACGTTCAGACACCCGCTCCCAGTGGTGTTGATGACGGTCACGTTCACCGCCACCGCAGCCACCCCGGCAGCAGGCACCCCACCCACACCCGCCACCTGCACCGTCAACGAAACACCCGGGGCGATCGTCGTGCACGCACCGCTACACGAACCAGCACCGGTAGCCGAGCGACTGTCGAGCACCCGAGCAGCGGTCAACGCGGTGAACTCACCGTCATGACCGCTACCCGTCAGCACAACCACCTTGGTCAACCGGTCCTCCTGATCACAAGACAAATCCCAGATCGCGTCCCCCGGAGGCGACACCCTGGTGCGGTTCCCATTGCTGTCATAGCTGAAGCGGATCGCCTCTGCGGGCGGCTGATCGCACGGCCCGGTCGCCGCCACCCCCACTGGCACCAAATAGCACAGCCGCTGCGCAGAATCGAACACCCGACGGCTCCCGTCAGGCAGCAGGACCAAGTTGTCCGCGGCGTCATAGTCGTAGACGGCCAAGCCTGAGCTCGTGAGGAACGAGCCGGTGGTGGGGTCGTAGACGCGGACGACCGAAGTGGGTGCGAGTAAGAGCCCCGTGGTCACGAACTTCTCGACAGCGAGATCAGGAGCACGACGCAGCCAATCGGTACGGCAGCAACCAGGACAACCAGCGCAACCACCTGGCCGCGTGAAGTCGCCTCTTCAAGAAGGCCCCTGCGAACCCGCCACGACCATCCGACCATCCAGAGGATCGAGACGATGATCGCTGGGAGTGCAGCCTCCATAGTCATCGATCGGAGTAGTCGTTGGTGCAGTCGTAGATCCCGAACAGAAGGGCCGCAAGCCCGCCGGCACCGGGGAAGAACCCTGCCAGGCCGCCAACGCTGGTCTGGACCCACGCTTCTTCCATCGCCCGCTCGCACGCAGGCGAGCCGGGGCTTCGCTGGCAGACATCATTCGCTTGCTTCAAGTCATAGAAGCCGTAAGCGGTCAGCGAAGCGCCGTAGAAGCCGCTGGCGATCTTCGATCCGAACAGCAGCCCGCCACCCGCTGCCGTGGCCTCGATCCCGACGGCCCCTGCGGCCTGAGGGATCAGCAGCGGGATGTCGAGGGCGACTCCGACGACGTTTCCGGCTCGCGTCCAGTTCGAGTCCCAGCGAACCTTGTCCTCGTCGATGAACACGTCCGCGTGGCCCAGCGTGATTCCGTTGAGTACACCGCCCGAGAAATCAGCCACTCCCTGTCCAACGGCACCCCAGTCGATGTCGGGCCACAACCCGCTGGGGTCAGTCATGTTGAGCGGGTTGCCATAGACGTACCCGTAGGGCTCCCTCGTCAGCGGCGTGATGGGGTCGCGGGTGATGAATTGGCCGGTGGTGGGGTCGTAGTAGCGGATGTGCGGCTGAGGGTCGCGGATCAGCCCGTGATCAGCTCGCGGACTGCCAGCACCAGGAACAGGCCGGACGCTGCGAATGCGACCCACGCGCCCGTTCGCGCACCGGCGAGCTTCTCCGGGGCGTACTTGCCGAGGTTCACACGGCGTAGCGTCAGCAGCCCCAGGATGAGGAAGAACAAAGAGATCAGGGTGGTGAGACCGGCGTCTGTCAGCGCGAGAGCGAACATGGTCAGGCACACGCCAGCTCGTAGCTCAAGCCGTTGTCGTCAATGTGGCCGTTCAGGAGGCTCAGGAGGATCGAGACGAACGTCCCGGTCCGGTTGCCTATGAGTCCGGCCCACCCGCCCAGGATGAAGCTGGGGGTGTTGGTCGCTACAGCGCTTGCACACCCGGGATGCGGCCCCGGACCCTCGATGCAGCCCTGATAGATGCCGTAGCCCCCCGTGGCGGACGAGTAGTAGCCGAAGGCGACGGGATACTGAAGCGAAGCCACAGCGACGATCCCGGTTCCGACGTAGCGGCCCAACCGTGCGTCGTCGCTCTCCAGGTCAACCCGGTCTCCAAGTCCGATTGCATCAAGCGCCCCCTGCCCGTGCCCGAGGAGCATGCCGTTGATCACGCCACCTGCCGTATCCGCCGCTGCCTGCGATCCGGCTGCGTTCTGCTCGGCGATGCTGTTGCAGTTGTCGTCGGCGATATCGACACACCAGTCGGTGCCGGGGATGCGGAACAGCCCCGAGGGGTCGGTCATGTTGAGGGGGTTGCCGTAGACGTAGCCGTACGCGCTTCGGGTGAGGGCGTTGGCCGGGTCTCTGGTGAGGAATTGGCCAGTGGTGGGGTCGTAGTAGCGGTTGCGGAGGTGTTGGTAGCGGGTTTCGGGGTCGGTGTATTGGCCGGTGTAGCCGAGGGGGGTGGTGGCGGTGCCGGTGCGTACGGTGAGTTGACCGTAGGGGTCGTAGGTGTAGGTGGCGATGGTGTTGCCGGCCTGGTCGGTGAGGGCGCGGGTGGAGCCGAGCTGGTCGTGGTGGTAGTACCAGGTGCTGCCGTCGGGGTTGATCTGGGAGACGGGTAGCCCGCCGGGTCCGTAGATGTAGTAGGTGGTGGCCCCGCCGGTGGTTTCGGTGAGCAGCATCGGCAGGCGACTGGCGTGGTCCCAGCTGTAGGTGGTGAGGTTCCCGCCGGTGCGTTTCTTGGTGGCTCGCATGCCGGTGGGGTCGTAGGTGTAGGTCCAGGTGTCCCGGGTGGGTGAGAAGGAGCCCACCACGTCCACCACCAGGTGGGCGGTGTTGACCGCGCCGCCGGCAACGACCCGGAAGGTGCCGTTGGCGGAGAGTTTGACCACCGCGGTGTTCGCGACCGTCTCGCTGACCGCGAAGTTCAGGTTCGAGGTGGGTGGCGCCGAACCAGAGCTGTAGACGCTGAGATACCCGCTGGCGTCAGGCGCGACCGCGGTGAGGTTCACCACCACCGCGGTGGCGTCATCGGGGATCCCTGCTCGACCCGCGACCGCGATGGTGACCGGGGTGTTGTTGGTCAGCGGGTTGCAGCTGTTCGAACACAACCCCCCTTGGCTGGTGGGGCGGGTGTCGTAGACCCTGGTGGGGGTGACCGGGTCGAACTCGGTGCCCGAGCTCTGCACCCCGGTGGCGAACCAGCCGAACACGTCCACCACCACATCCACCGGCGCCCCAGAGTGATTCGCGATCACGATCTTGCCACCGACACCCACCTTGGCGATCACGAACCCCGCCCGGCTCAGACCGGCCTGCCAGTTCACATTCGACGTAGCCGGCTCCACACCACCCGCAGGGTACACGTTCAGATACCCGCTCCCAGTGGTGTTGGTGGCGGTCACGTTCACCGCCACCGCACCCACCTCAGCGGCAGGAACACCACCTACGCCGGTGACCTGCAACTCGAGCGTCGCCCCAGCCGCGATCGTGGCGCACCCACCGGAACAGCTGCCGGTGCGGGTAGCCGAGCGAGTGTCGAGCACCCGGGCGGGGGACACGGTCCTAAACGTACCGCCCGCCGGACCCGACTCCGTCGAGAACCAACCCTGCACATCCACGACCACATCCACCGGCGAGTCGTGCCCAACCACCCCAGGATGAGAACCGTTGAAGATGGTGACCTTCCCATCCGAAGACAACCTGGTCACCGCCACGTTCGCAATCGTCTGCCCGGCCACGAAGTTCAGATTCGAAGTACCCGGCCGCGGCTCGTCCGCAGCATGGATCACCAGATACCCCCGACCGGTGGTGTTGGTGGCGGTCACGTTCACCGTCACCGTGCCCACCCCGGCAGCAGGCACCCCACCCACACCCGCAACCTGCACCGTCAACGAAGCACCCGGGGCGATCGTCGTGCACGCCCCGCTACACGAACCAGCACGGGTAGCCGAGCGAGTGTCGAGCACCCGGGCAGCGGTCGCGGCGGTGAACTCACCGTCATGACCGCTACCGGTCGGCACAACCGCCTTGGTCAACCGGTTCTCCTGGTCATAAGACAGATCCCAGGTCGCGTCCCCCGAAGGTGACACCTTGGTGCGGTTCCCGTTGTTGTCGTAGCTGAAGCGGGTGGCCTCTGTGGGTGGCTGGTTGCACGGCGCGGTCGCCGGCACCCCCGCTGGCACCGAATAGCACAGCCGCTGCGCAGGATCGAACACCTGACGGGTGCCATCCGCGAGGCGCACCAGGTTGTCCGCGGCGTCATAGTCGTAGCTCGCCGCGCCGGAGCTGGTCAGCTGGTCCCGCAGGTTGTAGCCGTGGGTCTCACTGGCCGGGCCCGGCAACCCCACCTGGGTGGTGGAGCTCAGATCGCCGTTGTTGCGGCGCGTGTAGCTCAACTGGGCGTAGGCGCTGCCGGACTTGTTGAAGGCGACGCCAATCAGACGGTCCGCGTTGTCGAAACTGAACGTGTCCACGTTCGCGGTGCCCGCCGGGTACGTGATCCTGTCCTGGTTGCCGTTGGCGTCATACCCGAACCGGGTCACGTTGCCCAGCCAGTCCCGCACCGAGGTCAACTGGCTGGCGTCATCGAACCCGCGGGTCACGGTCTTGTTCCCCGGGTACACGATGCGGGTCAGGTTCCCCCGCAGGTCATAACCGTACGAGGTGACCACCCCCGCCCCATCAACGGTGCGGGTCAGCCGACCCAGCGAATCCCAATCCCAGTCGACGCTCCTGCCGTCAGCCATCGTGATCACATCCCGGCGCCCCAGCGGATCGTAGGTGATGTTGGTGACATCCACCGTGTCGGACGCGCTGTAGTCGATCGTCTTGAGCTGACCCGCGGGGTCATAGCCGTAGCTGATGCACTTGGTCGCCGGGATCGCCGCGCAGTTCCCGCCATGCTCCTGCTTCCAGAGCATCCGCCCATCTGGGGCGTAGCCATAGCGGATGGTCCGGTTCTGCGGGTCGGTGACTGAGATCACCCGCCCCGCCATGTCGTAGTCGTACAGCGTCGCGTTGCCGGCACCATCCACCTGCGCCTTGAGCGACCCATCCGGCCAATACTGGTTCTCCAGCGTCGAACCGTCAGCACGGCGCACGAACCGCAACTCGTTCGCCTCGTTGTACTCGTAGCGGGTGGTGTTGCCGTTCGCATCCGTCACCGACACAAGGTTCCCAGCAGGGTCAAACGCCCTCGATGACTCGTGCCCGTTCGGATCGACGATCTTCGTGACCCGCCCGAACCCATCCGTCTCGAACACCGTCCGATACACCGTGTCAGTCGGCGATCCACCCTTCGGAGCAACCATGTACGCAGGACGCCCCACCGCATCGAAGCTGAAGTAGGTCGTGTGCTGGTTCGGGTCCGTCACCGACGTGCGCATCCCGAACTGGTCGTACCTGTAGCTCCACACCTTGTTCCCCGGATCCACCATCGACGTCACATCCGACGGGTGATCAGGGTCGTCGTAGCGGTACTCGTGGCGCTGCACCCCCAACAGCGTGCACGACACCAAGTCCTTCAACGGCGTCTCCACTGCCACCAACCGCGCCCCCGACGAGTCATACTGAAAATCCGTCGTGATCGGACACGACGCGTGCGCGCCCACCGTCACCCAATCAAGCAACCCAAACCCCGCCGTATACCCCATCGTCGTCCGCCGGCCCGCCCGATCAGTCGAGCTCACCACACGGCCCGCCGAGTCGTACCGCGCGGTCATCGAGACCTTCCCGTCGGGGTCGATCACGCTGATCCGACCAAGCGTGTCCGGATCGTAGCGATACCGCCAAGTCGCAGCCTCGGCAGTCTCGAATCCTGTGGTGGTCGAAATCAGAACACCGTCACGGTAGGTATCCAAGCGCTTACGACCCCGCGGATCCGTGATCCGCGTCCTTCCGACTACTCCCCCATAGTCATAGTCGAAGGTGGTTGTCCGCCCCAACGGGTCACGCTGAGATGTGACCCGTCCATTCGTGTACGTGTTGTGCACACTCCTCGGGTTTGTCTGTCCTTCTTGGCGAGGATCGTACAAGTCCGTCAACCGGTGTTCGCTGTCATAGCCATACCGCCAGCGATAGCCGGCCAGATCCGTCACATACTCCAAGTTCCCAGCAGCGTCATAATCGTAATTCACCACGCGCCCAGCGGCATCAGTCACGGTGTCGATCCGATCACCAACCCACGCAATCGACACCACGCGCCCGTCAGCATCCGTGATAGACGTGAGCCTGTCACCGGTGTAGGAGAGCGTCGTTGCCAATCCATGGCGATCCGCAACCGCCGTGAACCGTCCGCCATCATCGAACTCCATTATCGTGCCATCGGGAAATGACAATTCGTAGCCCCCGCCCGGGAGAGCGGTAAGACGTGACACGACACGAGGGGCCGCTAGGAACGACCCGTCACTCTGCTTTCGGAACACCGTGCGCGCGCCGTTGGATTCCACCACACTCACCTGGCCGGCGCCGGGGACATCAGCCAGCAATCGGCGACCCCACCAAAACGACCAGCCGTAGCCAAGCGGCCCATCAACACCAGCGAAATGCGAGTTGTAGCAACGACTCCACTTGAACGGTGTCCCACGACCGGAGATCTCAATGTCGGTCACCTGCTCGAAGAAGTTTCCCCATTGCGTATTAATGGGGTCACCAGCATCAGCCTGGGTGCCGGCAACATTCGGCACTGACGCATTACACCGAGACGATGCTTCGTCAGCAGTTACGGGGCCTTCTGTGACAAGAGGCTCAACGATCTTACGCAGAGTGTGTGAGATCTCCGCGGTCGTAAGGTACAGGTCGCCACTGGTTTCGTCGAAAGTCACACTCTGTGCTTTTCGATCGTTAGGGAGGTCATACGTTGACTTGTTTTCCCACGCCCGAGCCGGGTCGACTTCACTAAGGTCAACTGTGAAGACCTTAAACCCGCGGTCAAGAGGTCAGGACAACCGGGTACCCGCCCGGTCGACAGCTATACCCCTATAGCCGTCGGCCTCCCAAGGTGTCTCAACGAGCTGATCAGTACCAGGATCCCATATCTTAACCTTATTATCTAGACCGGCAGTCACAAAGTAAAGCTTGTCGTGCGCCGTGGCAAGAGACCCCCCGCCTGAGAACCAGAGCATCTGACTGTACGAGTTGAACACCTTGTCGGTGACCCGTGAACCACCCGCAACATGACTAATCCTGACCACATCGCGACTAGATCCGGCGGAATACTTGTAGGTGTCGACGACCCACATCGTGCCATCAGAGCCGAACGCGATGCCGCGTGGGTTGTAGAAACCATCAGCCACAACACTCGGAGCCGAACCATCGAGGGGCACCTTCCATACAGCGTCCGGGCCGTCCTCCTGACCCCACACAGCAGGTGACCCACCGCTCGTAACATAGAGAGCATTATCACCCCCGATTGCGATCTCATTCGGCGCAGACAGCTCCGCCAACGTAGATACCATCGCCGTTGACAGATCCACCTTACGGATCTTCCCGTTTCCCGCATCTGCAATATACGCGAACGCACCATCCGCCGAAATAGCCACATCAACTGGGCGATCGAAACGAGCCGCGAGGCCCGACCCATCGGCGTACCCTGCGTTCCCGCCCGCAATGATTGAGATATCCCAGGCGATCGCTCGGCCGTGGTCACCCAAGACCACCAACGACGCGACAGTGCAAACCGCGAGGACGCACGCCGTCGCACGCACACCGGACCTCGCACCCCCCGACCCGCCACGTCGCACCACGCGCCCACCCCTCTCAACAGCATCGTCGCACGGCCCTACAGCAGGCGCGTCGCGACCCTGTAGCAACAGCTATATGAGGGCGCATCCTATGTGTATGCGAACCTCACGTGCAACGAACTCTCTACACCAACCCCGGGCGAACCGCTCGCCTCTGCCGCCACGCGTGCTCCCCTGCAAGTAGTACTCCATGCCCACCGCGCCCGCGGTGACGGTCACCGTGTCGGCACACGACCCCTCACGGCGCAAGCAGGAACACGCTCAGCCCCAAAGCTCGCTCAGATCCCCAGAAGCCGAGAGTGGAGCGGGTGAAAGCGTCAGCTGACCACCCGGTTCTTCGTCGGCACGAACGGTCGGCAGACCTGCCCCCGCAGCGACGGGCACGGCGGGAAGCCCGCAGGGATGTCGACCGGGAACGCCTTCACGGTCGGCAACACGACCCCCGACGGGTGCTCCGGCGAGCGGCCGATCTCGTACACCGGATCGGGTCGGGTCGGTGGCGGGTTCTCGAACTGCCACAGCGGCGTGTCGCGCCCTGGGGTGTTGACCTGCACCCGCAGGCGGCTGCCTGCCCGGAAGACCTGGGCGAACGGGAAGATCGGCACCTTCACCTGCACCCACTCACCGGCCGGCAACGGCTCCCGATCACGGGCGCGGAAGCTCTGCTCGATCAGCAGCTGGTTGGACCGGCTCTCGTCGACCTTGCGCGCGCTGGCTCGCAGCAGGCCGTGCTGCACGTAGTACTCGCTGCCGTCCGGCTGCACGATGCTGACCACCACCTCGAGGTGGGCATCCGGCTCATCGGTACGCAACCACAGGTCGGCGTAACCGGGGCCGGCCATCACCACGTTCTCGCTGAACGGCGCGGTCAGGTAGGAGAGCGAAGCACCCTCAGGCGCCTGGGTCCAATCCGAGGGAACCAGCGGCTTGATGAAGTCGTGGGCGGCAGCGGTGGTGTAGGAGGTAGATCCCGCCGCCGGATCGAACACGAAGCCGTCGCTGCCCGCGGTCGTGGGAGGCGCGTCGGTGAGCGTCTCGTCCGGACCGAAGTACCAGCGGCGCGCCTCGACCGACGGCGGTGGGAACGAGTCGAAGGTGGCCTCGAAGCGGTACGCCGGTGCACCCGGGACGGGCCCCGCAGCGCCGGACTCGAACAGCAGCCGCACCTGTGGCTCGGCCTCGTACGCGGCGAGCGCCTCCTCGTACTGATCGTCGCTGTACTGCGCGAAGCGGTCGGGTTCGAAGCCCAGGCCGTCGACACCGAACGCGTCCTTGAACGCCGCCGGCGCAGCCGCCCGCACCGCAGGCGAGAGCCTCGGCACCCGCCGGGCGACATAGAACTGCAGGAACTCATACCAGCGGGTGAGCACCATCGGGCTGTAGCCGTCGGGATGCCGCCCGTTGAAGAGGGTGAACCGCTTGTGCTCGGTGCCGGTGAAGCGGTCGAGCATGGTGGCGAACGCCGGGCCGGTCTGCTCGTCCTGCCAGGCGCCGGTCAGGTACACGGGCACCTCGATGTTGGGCACCAGTAGCGCAAGTCGGCGGTCGTCGATGGCATCGGGCCGATCGACGAGCCGACGCGAGAACTGCTCGTAGTCGACGTTCCGCTCGCGCAGCACGAGGTTGCTCGCGCAGGTCTGGTCACCCTCCGCAACCCGGTCGCTCACCCACGACTGACCCCCGGGCGCGGCCTGACGGTCGCGCTCGGCCAGCCACTGGCGGGCGAAGCCGCTGTTGTAGATGCCACCCGGCCATTGCAGCCGCCACGGATCCTCGATCACCGAAAGTGGGGTGATCGCGGCCAGGCTCGGGGGGCGGGTGGAGGCGACATACAGCTGGGAGATGCCCGAGTACGACAGCCCGACCATGCCCACCTTGTGGTGCAGCACCCACGGCTGGCGGGCGATCGCCTCGACCACGTCGTAGCCGTCGGCCTGCTGAGCGGGACTGAAGATGTCGAACACCCCACCGGAGCAGCCGGTGCCGCGCATGTTCACCCCGACCGTGGCGAAGCCCAGGAGGTTCGCGATGCTGGTGCCCGGCTCGGGGCTCGACGGGTTCGACGGCGAGTAGCCGGAGTATTCGATCACCGTCGGGTAGGGACCTTCCCCGTAGAGGTCCTTGTTCGGAAAGCGCACCATCACCGACAGCTGCACACCGTCGCGCATCTCCACGTAGCCGAATCCCTCACCGATCCTCTGGCGCTCGTAGTGCTCGACCGGCGGGGTGTCGCCGACCCCGAGCACCCGAAAGGGACCGGCCTGCTCGACCGGTGAGGTGGTCTCGTCCCGCACCGTGTACCCGTCGCCGGGCTCCACGCCGCTCGCCTGCTCCTCCAGGTAGAGGAACACCGCTTGGCCGTGGTCATCTGCGGTGAGCGTGGCCAGGTCCTCCCCCGCGGGTGAGACGAGGGTGAGTTGCTCCCCAGGCTGCGCCCCGGTCACGGTCACCTGGTTGACCCCCGGCGTGACGGAGAAGGCGGCAGCGACCGTCTTCTCCCCCCCGCCTCCCGAGGTACACGCCGCCGCCACCAGCGCCAGCGCCACGACGACCCCCGACAGCCGCTTCATCCCGTTCTCCCCTCCACAAAAACGAACGGCGCTCACCTTAGCTCGGCGCGGCGGGCGGTCCACGCCGAGAGACCACCGGTCGAGCGGGTCAACCGTTGAGCACGTACGCGATGGTGTCCGCGTAGAAGCGGGCTCCCTCGGGCCGCAGATGCATGCCGTCGTCGTAGAAGAACTCAGGATGCGCCTCCCCGATCGACTTCCAGTCGATCATCTCCACGGAGGGGTGGCGTTGCACGCCCTCGAAGATCACTTGGTTGTTGGGCGCCTCCCAGCCGCGGGGCACCTTGACGGTGAGCACGATGATGCGATGCCCGGCGAGCAGCTCCACCAGGCGGTCGAACTGCGCAGCGGTGAACGTGCCGTTGTTGCCCAGGTGCACTACCACGGTCTGGCCCAGCAGCCCGGCATCGCGGTACCAGGCGAGCATCTCCAACCCCACCTGCACCTGCCGCCCGACCGCTGCGTCGACCTGCACGCCGGGTCCGAGCGCCTGCAGGGTCGACGCCGCGCCGAGCATCACCGAGTCGCCCATGGCGGTGACCGTCGCGGTCGGCGCGATGGTTGCCGGTGGCGGCGGGGGCGCGACGGTGGTGGGAGGCTCGGTGACCACCGGGACCGAAGCGGGGTCGACCACCGGCGTGGTAGTGGTGGTGGTCGTGGCCGGCAGATCGGTGGTGGTGGTGAGCTGTGGGAGCTCGACGATGGGCCCGGTGGAGCCGACCGCCAGGTAGTCGGGTGGCGGGGGAGGCTTTGCCAGCCCGATGGTCACGGCCAGCAACCCGAGCAGCGCGAATCCGGCGGTGCCGGCCGTCACCCACCGAAGCCTGAGCTGCTGGCGCCGCTCGCCGACTGCGGAGCGAAGCTCCCGCCAGCGCCGTCCGAAGGCCCCGCGCCGGATCGGCAGCTCCACGAACCGGTACGACAGCTCGGCCAGCGCCAGGGTGATCGCGAGCCGCAGCGCGAACAGCGGCACCCCGTCGAACGAGACGTCGATGCCCGGGCGGGTGAGCTGGTAGACCGGCCAGTGGAACAGGTAGATGCCGTACGAGCGCAACCCGACCCATCGCATCGGTGCGATCCCGAGCACCCGACCAAGATGCGCCGCCGGGTGGACCGCCACGGCGATCACCATCAGGGTCACGATGTCGAGTCGCAGGAAGCCCCCTCGGTACAGCGCCGGGTCGAACTCCCCGGTGGACGTCAGCAGGTACACGAGCACCAGCAGGGCGGTCGCTCCCACGGTGTCGAGCACGACCGCTGCGCCGCGAGCGACATCTCGCCGGAGCCGCCACGGCGACCATACGAAGGCCAGCGCGCACCCGAGCAGCAGCCCGGCGGCGCGGGTGTCGGTGCCGTAGTAGACGCGGGACGGGTCGCCGGCGTTCGGGTCGAACAGCACCCACATCAGCGCCACCGAGCCGAGCGCGGCGGCGAGGACCGCCGCCGGGAACAGGCGCCGGCCGAGCAGCTTCATGCCGCCGATGAACACCAGTGGCCACACCAGGTAGAACTGCTCCTCGACGGCGAGCGACCACAGGTGGGTGACGAGCGAGGGTCGGCCGACGAACTCGAAGTAGGACTTCTGGCCGATGATGAAGTTCCAGTTGGTCACGTAGGCGATCGCGGACAGGACGTCACCGCGCAGGCTCGCCACCTCGCCGGGAAGGAAGATCACCGCCACCGCGCTGACCAGGATCAGCAGCAGGAACAGCGCCGGGAGCAGGCGGCGGGCCCGGCGCAACCAGAACTCCCGGAGGGTGATCGACCCGGAGTCGCGCCATTCGGCCAGCAACAGCGCGGTGATGAGGTAGCCGCTGATGACGAAGAACACCTCGACCCCGAGGAAGCCGCCCGAGGCCCAGCCGTAGCCGGCGTGGTAGACGAGCACCGAGATGACCGCGAGGGCCCGCAGCCCGTCGAGACCGGGCATGTAGGGCAGCCGGGTCGAGAGAGGCGGGACCGCGGCGCGCGAGGCGGTGGTCGGCGCGGTCATCTGGCCCCAGCAGTCATCGCTGCATTCTCTCGCATTCCGGTACCGTGCCGAGCGTCACGCTCGCCAGCTGAACGTGGAGGCCCGTCGTGGAGAAGCTCGTCTACCTGGTGTGGGATCGACCGAGCATCGAGCCCGCCGAGTACGGCGAGCGGGTCGAACAGGCTACCGGCGAGCTGCTCGATCTCGAACCATCGGCACTCTGGGTCGCCGTCGACGATGCCGGTGCCCAGGTCCCGCCTCCCGTGCCGGTGCCCGACGACGAGCTGCCGATCCGGGCCGCGTTCTCCATCTGGCTCGACGCCCATGATCGGCGCGAGCCGTTCGAGTCCGTGCTGGGCGGGCTGGGCGTCCGCCGTGCCGGCTACCTCGTCACCGAGTCCCTGCTCGAGGACTACGGATCCACTCCTGACTGGCCCAGCGCCCGCGACTGGCCCGAGGGCGATCGCTCCCCCGGCGTGTGCGTGCTCACCGTGTTCGACAAGAAGCCCGGACTCGACGACGAGACGTTCTACGCCCACTGGTACGGGCACCAGTCGACCATGTCGGCGGCCATGCAGCCCCGCGTCCGTTACGTGCGCAACGCGGTGGCCCGCCGGCTGACCCCGGGTGCTCCCCCACTCCGAGCCATCGTGGAGGAGGACTGGCCGACCCTCGAGCACCTGACCGATCCGTTCAGGTTCTTCGGCACCACCGACAGTGACGAGTTGGCGGAGAACATCCGGGTCATGCTCGACAGCATGAAGGTCTTCTGCGATTCGACCACCCTGCGGACCTACACCATGAGCGAGTACCTCGTCCGGGGCTGAAGTCCTCATCGTGCCCTCGCCTTCGTCCCGCCACGACGCGTTCGCGGTGTGCACCCCCGGGCTCGAACAGACGCTCGACGGGGAGCTCAGACGACTCGGCATCCGGGGACGGACCGGTACCGGTGGCGTGGCCTTCCGGGCCACGACCCGCGAGCTGTACGCCGCGAACCTCTGGTCGCGCGTCGCCACCCGGTTCGTGGTGCGGGCCGCGCGGTTCGAGGCCCGCTCCTTCGCCGAGCTGGAGCGAGCGGCGCGGGGGGTGGACTGGGCGAGCTGGCTCGGAGCAGGCACCCAGCCGGTGTTCCGGGTGAGCTCACGCTCGTCGCGCCTCTACCACACCGGCGCGATCGCGCAACGCCTGGTGGCCGTGGCGGAGCAGGCCGCCGGTCGAGCGCCATCCCGCGAGGGGACGAGCGAGCAGCTCTTCGTGGTCCGCGCGCGGCGAGACGCCTTCACGATCAGCGTCGACAGCTCCGGCGATGCCCTGCACCGGCGAGGCTGGCGGCTGGCGGCCGCGAAAGCGCCGCTGCGGGAGACCCTCGCCGCGGCGATGCTGCTCGCCACGGGGTGGCATCCCGAGCGACCACTGGTCGACCCATTCTGCGGGTCCGGCACCATCCCCATCGAAGCGGCACTGCTCGGCACCGGTCGACCACCAGGGGCGGACCGCGCGTTCGCGTTCCAGCGGTGGCCGAGCTTCGCTCCGGGAACCTGGGCCAGCGTGCTCGCATCCGCCACCCGGGCCGGCCGCGAGGCCGCCGAGTGGTGCGGGAAGCTCGTGATCGTCGGGCGCGACCGCGACGCCGGGGCCATCGAGGCGGCGACGGCGAACGCCGAGCGCGCCGGGGTCGCACACCACCTTGACCTGCAGCGAGCCAGCATCTCCGAGCTCCAGCCGCCCGCCAGCACTCCCGGCTGGATCCTCACCAACCCGCCCTACGGCAAGCGGATCGCCTCCGGTGGTGACCTGCGCGACCTCTACGCCCGCCTCGGCCAGGTCGCTCGTACCCGGTTCCCGGGATGGTCGATCGGCCTGCTGGTCGCGGACCGGCGCCTGGCCGCACAGGTGGCGGTGCCGTTCGAGGAACGACTCCGCTCCTCGAACGGCGCGCTGCCGGTCAGGCTGGTCACGGGCGAGCTTCGAGCACCAGGTTGAACGGGGTCTCGGTCGCCCGGCGGAACCGGGTGAAGCCGGCTTCTTCCGCCACCTGACGCAGCCGAGCCTCGCCCGCTTGGGCCCCGAGCGCCAGGCCCACCTCCTGTGACTGCGACGCCGGCGTGCAGATCAGGGTGGAGGCGGCATAGAAGACGCACCCGACGGGGTTCAGGTTCTCCTCGACGCGATCGCCCGCGTGCGGCTCCACCAGCAGGACCGTGCCGTCTTCGGCGATGGCCTGCCGGGCGTGGCGCAGCGCGCCGACGGGGTCGCCCATGTCGTGCAAGCAGTCGAAGTAGCAGATGAGGTCGTAGCCCGTGCCGGAGAACTCCTTGGCCGAGGCGACCTCGAACCGGCAGCGATCCGACACCCCGGCATCAGCGGCGGCCTTCGCCGCCGCCTCGATCGACGCGGCGTGGTAGTCGGAGCCGACGAAGCTCGACCGGGGGTAGGCCAGCGCCATGATGACCGTCGACGCCCCGTGCCCGCAGCCCACGTCGGCGACCGTCCCCCCTCGCTCCAGCTTCTCCTGCACGCCCTCGAGCGCGGGGATCCACGACTGCACGAGGTTCGCCTGATAGCCGGGGCGGAAAAACCGCTCGGTGCCGTAGAAGAGGTCGTGATGGTGCTGGTGCCACCCGTAGCCCTCGCCGGTGCGGATCGCCTCCGTGAGCAGGTCGTCGGCCTTGGCAGCTGCGGTGGCCACCTGGAAGCCGCCGACCACGAACGCGGGGCTGTCCTCGTTGGTGAGCAGCTCGGCCTGTTCGGCACTGAGCGAGTACCCGCCGTCCCGGTAGGTGACGTACCCCGCGGCAGCGAGCGCGTTGAGCCACTCGCGCACGTTGCGCTCGGCGGTCCCGGTACGGCGTGCCAGCTCCTCACTGCTCACCGGACCCGCAGCGGCCAGCTCATGGAAGAGGCCGATGCGGTCGCCCACCACCACCAGTGCCGAGACCAGCGCGGCGCTGAAGTCGCCGACCGCCTGCTCGACCAGGGCGTTCAGCTTGTCCTCGTTGACCGTTGTCGTCATGACGTGCTCCGTTCTCCTTCGCCGTCGGGCCATGCTCGGCGGTGGCGATCGCCACCGCCGAGACGGAGCGTCTCCCCCGACTGCTGCAACGGGTTTGCAAGCTGGTGGTGCAGTGGCGCCGGGATCAGCCGCGAGTGCTGCGAGCGGCGAGGTGCCGCCGGAACGTGGCCTCGTAGCGGCCGGCGGCTGCCGCCAGCCCGCTGGCGAGCGATTCGGCCCACTGGCGCCAGCGCTCGATGCCGGCGTGGCGGGCGAGGTCGTCGAGCATCCACCAGGCCTCGAGGGCCGCGACCCGCGGCAGACGGACGAGATCGTCCTCCAGCGAGGCCGGGTCGATCCGGCGGCCACTCGCCAGCTCGGCGCTCGCCACCAGGACCCGCCCGAGCGTGAGGTAGCGCAAGTCCCCCCGCCGCTCGGCTGCGCTCGTGGCGGCAAGGGCCACTTCGAGCGCGGCCGTGGGTTCCCCGGCGGCGAGCAGGCGCCGAGCACGCAGGAGCGCGAGCCGCTGCTCGCAACGCCACCGGTTCTGGAACCAGCGGGCGCCCAGACCCCCTTCGGCATCCGTCAGCCACCGCCCGGCTTGGTCGAGGTCCCCGGCGCGCAGATGGTCGTCCGCCAGGTCGAGCTGTGCCTGCACCTGCACCTCGATGAGCGGACCGGTCGCCTCCAGACCCCGCTCGCTGTGCTCGCGAGCGCTGGGGTCGCCCAGGTTGCGCAGGATCCAGCTGCGGTAGTTCTCGTCGAGACCCTGGTAGCGCAGGTCGCTGCCCCGACGCTGCATCTCCGCCGTGAGACGGTCGAGCAGCTCGAGCGCCTCGGCGGGCCGGCCGGCCATCGCTCGGGCGTGAGCCGCCATCTGCAGGACGTGCTCGACCCAGAAGCCGTGAGCCGTGTCGACTTCGGCGCCGATGAGCGGCTCGAGCGCGGCGAGCGCGTCATCAGTGCAACCCTGGTGGGTACGCAGCACGCCCTGCCATCCTCGCATCGCGGGATCGCGGGGCACGAGCGCGACCGCACGAGCCAGTTCGTCGTCGGCCTTCGGGAGATCACCCAGACCCCGATGGGCAAACGCCATGACGAGCAGGCAGCTCGCGGCAACACTCGGCTCATCGGTCGAACTGGCACCTTCTTCGCCGAGCAGGATCGCGAGCTCCATGTCGTGCCGGTGTCGCGCGATCCAGGCCCGCAGCTCGACCGCCCGGGCGCCCGCGCCGAGGCCGACGGCATCGATGGCGTCGGCTTCCGCACCGTCGAGGTCGCTTCGGGCGATGCGCACCCGGCCCCGCGCCAGGCGGGCGGCCGCGCCGTCGCACAGCTCGATGGATTCGTCGAGCAGCCGTTCCGCATCGGCCAAGGCATGACGTGCGGTGGCGATGGCGGCGGCCTCGACCAGCGCCTGGGCTGTGACCTGCACATCCCCGCTCCGGCGAGCGTGGTGCGCGAGATCCAACGGCTCCACGTCCGGACGTTCCCGCAGCGCGGTCGCAGCCCGCCGGTGGAGCAGCGACCGGCGGGCGGCGCTCACGTCCGCCTCCAGGGCCTCTCGGACCAGTCCGTGCCGGAACACGAACCGGGTCCCGTGCTCGTCCAGGACACCCTGCGCCGCGCCCCGTTCGAGGTCGCCGAGCACCTCGATGGGCGAGCGCTCCACGACTGACGCCAGCAGGTCGAGATCGATCGGCTCGCCGAGCACCGCGGCGGCTTGCATGGTGCCCGCGGCGCCGCCCAGCCCGGCCAGCCGGCTCCGCACGATCTCGCGGATGCTCCGGGGCAGCGGGCCGTCGTCCGGGTCACCGGCCAGCAGCTCGCTCAGCAGCAACGCGTTGCCGCCACTGCGCTCGAGCAGCTCCGCGGCCCGCTCGGCTCCGGCCAGCGCCGTGACGGTGGGGAGATCGAGTGGGCCAACGTCGATCCGGGTCACGTCGAGCGCGGGGCCCTCACCCGTCGGGCACGCCACGGCCACGAGCAGCGGCACACCGACACTACGGCGACGGATGAACCGGAGCCATTCGATGGTCGAGGAACCCGCGTGCTGTACATCATCGAGAACGAGGACCGCGACACCGGCGCCGGCGATCCGGCGGAACAGCCCCAGGAGGGCCTCGAAGACGAGCACCTGCATGGCCTCGGGCGTCGCGCCCGGCGCCGGGGGGGTCGTCCGATCCCCCCTCGCCGGCCGGGGTCGGCCGATCAAGGGGCCGAGCAGGATGGCGTCGTCCTCGATGAGCGCACCGGCCTCCTCCCGGTCGAGCCCGCGGAGGTGACTGGCCAGCGCGTCGCCGACGGGCTGCATCGGCAACGCGCGCCCGAGCTCATCGCACCGCCCCCAGAGCACCGGAGTGCCGCTCGAGGCCAGCCCCGAGGACCACACCCGCAGCAAGGTGGACTTCCCCGCGCCAGGTTCGCCCTCGACCAGCACGACCTGCACGCCGGACGCCGCCTCGTGCCACGCTCGGTCGAGCTGGTCGATCTGGGCCCTGCGCCCCGGGAGCGTCTCCGCCGGCGTCGGGCGAGCTCGGGGAGGGGCGGCCGCTGGCACGGGCAGCTCTCCCCGGAGGATCGCCCTCTGAAGCTGCTCGGTCTCCTCCGTCGGGCTCACGCCGAGCTCCTCCGCCAGCCGTTGCCGCGCCTCGGCGTACGCGTTGAGCGCCGACGCCGGCCGGCCCGCGGCCACGTGTGCCGTCATGAGGAGTCGCAGCGCGGCTTCATCGTAGGGATCGTGGTCGAGGGCCCCGGCCGCGGCCGCAGCGGCTTCGGGCGCGTCGCCGGCATCGAGGGCCGCCTGAGCACCGATGCGGCGGAGCGCGGCGACGGATCGCTCGACAGCGGCCCGGTCGGCGGCCGCCCATTCCGCGTCCCCCTCGTCGGCCAGCAGCTCACCGCGGACCAGCGCGAGGCCGGCGTCAGCCGCGGCGCGAGCCGCCACCGGCGCTCCCCGAGCCAGGCGATCCGACGCCTCCGTGGTGAGCGCCATCAGGGCCTCGACGTCGAGCCAGTCGACCAGCAGGCGGTAGCCCGCGCCCTCGCGGACGATGCGCTCCGGGCCCACGAGCTGGCGCATCCGGCTGGCGTGCACCGCCACCTCCCGCGTCGGGTTGGCCGGGGGCGAGTCGCCCCACAGGCAGTCGGCCAGCCGATCGACCGACACCGGCTGACCTCTCGCCAGGGCGAGCACCTTGAACAGGGTGCGGGACTTGCGGGAGCGGATGCTCATCACGTCCGCGCCGTCGATCTCGAAAGCGCCCAGCAGGCGAACCCGCAGCACCCCTGCATTCTGCTCGCCCGGCAGCCAGCACGCGCCGGAGGCACCCGGCAAGTGCCCGTCTACTCCAAGGTGGCGTAGTTCGTGGCGCGGTCGTCGGCTCGGGCGCCGGCGACCTCAGCCACGCATGCCGCCAGGTCGCGCAGGTAGTCCTCGATCACGGGCGCGTTCCCCGCGCTGACGGTGGCATGCAGCGAATCCGGTGGGGTCTGGCGATCGTGGAACCAGCCTCGGGCCAGGAGCGCGTCACCGACCGCGAACACATCCAGCGGCTCCGGCCGTGCCGGGTCGGCGGCGATGGCCACCAGGTGCGCCTCGGGCTCGCCGAGCACCGTGAGGCCCTCGATCGCCCGGATACCTTCGACCATCCGCCGGGCGGCGTCGATGGCCATCTTCGTGAGCCGCAGGTAGCCCTCCCTGCCCAGGTGCTGCAGCGTGGCCCACGCCAGGGCGATCGGCAGTCCCGGCCGGGTGCCCTGCATACCGGGTGAGGCGTAGAAGCCACCGAGCCAGCCGTCGAACACGAACGTCTGGTAGCGGCGCAGCTCCTTGTCGCGGTGCACGATCACCGACGCGCCCTTCGGCGCGTAGCCCAGCTTGTGGAGATCGGCCGAGATGCTCGTGACGCCCTCGACCCGGAAGTCCCACGGCGGCAGCTCGTAGCCCAGCTCCTCCATGAAGGGCAGCACAAAGCCCCCCATGCAGGCATCGACGTGGAAGTTCGCGCCCGCCTCGGCGGCGACGGCTGCCAGCTCCCCGATGGGGTCGATGACGCCTTGGGGGTACTGGGGCGCCGAGCCCACGACCAGCACCGTGTTGTCGTCGATGGCGGCCGCCATGGTGTCGACGTCGGCCCGCCAGTCCGCCCGCACGGGGACCTTCCGCATCTCCAGGCCAAAGTAGTGGGCACCCTTGTGGAACGCGGCGTGCGCCGACTCCGCCACCACCAGGTTCGGCTGCTCGATCCCCCGCTCGGCCCGGCCCCGCTCGCGCGCCGACTTGACCGCCATCAGGATGCTCTCGGTGCCACCCGAGGTCATGAAACCGGCGGCGTCGGGCCCGCCGTGTAACAGGTCAGCGGTGATGCGCACCACCTCGGACTGCATGGCCCCGAGGCTCGGAAAGGCGAGGGTGTTCAGCGCGTTCTCGTGCAGGAACTCGACCGCCACCGCCTCCTGCACCTCGTGCAGCGACGGGCCGCCGTCGTAGACCATCCCGAAGGTCTTGCCGTCCTGCCAGCGCACGTCGCCAGCCTGCTTGGCCCGAAGCTCCTCGAGGATGTCGTCCTTGGATCGTCCCTGCGCCGGCAACGGCATGGGCGGCCAGCGTAGTCAACCCTCGCCGAGGCGAGGCCTCCGCAGCACCCCGCCGTTGGACGGGTCCGGCACCCGGTGCACGGGATGCACGGGTGCACCCGGCACCAGCCGCTCGGCCAGCTCGGTCGGCCCGGCCTCGAGGCCACTCTCGTCGGGCCAGGCCTCGACCACCCCCACCAGCGTGGTGAGCGATGCGTAACCGGTCTGCACCAGCCCCTGGTCGGTGTCCTCGTCGTGGTCCATCTCGACCCTCCGGAGGACGAACTGCAACCGGTCCTGGGCCGGGCCCTCGACGCCGGCGCGGACCTCACCGAACGGCGCCAGGCGAGCCCATCGCAGCCCGCGGACCTGCTGGCGCGGGAGGGCCGGAACGTTGAGGTTCAGCGCGGTCCGGGCCGGTGCCTCCGCGACCAGTGGGAGGGCCTCGACCGCCAGTGCGGCCGCGGTCCCCCAGTACCACTGCTCGCTCGACTGCACGCTGACCGCGAGCCCCGATAGACCGAAGTTCTGGGCGGTGAGCACCGCGCCGACCGTGCCCGAGTGCAGGATGGCCCGCCCGGTGTTCAGCCCCGCGTTGACCCCCGACACCACCAGGTCAGGGCGGCGATCACCGAACCCGCCCAACACGGTGGCCAGCACCGCGAGGCCCGGGGGACCGTCGAGCGACCAGGCCTCGACCTCCGGCGCAGCGGGCAGCTCGACGCGGGTGACCTCGACGTGCTCGTCGGGGTGCATCCGCCCCAGCGCACACGACGCGCCGCTCCAGTCGTGTGCGGGCGCCACCACGAACACGTCGTGGCCCGCGCGGTGCAGCGCCCCGGCGAGGACGTGGATGCCCTCCGAGCCGATGCCGTCGTCGTTGGTGACGAGGATGCGCACTGTTCTACGGGCGCAGCACGTTGAGCTCACTCACGTTGTCGAGCAGGATGCGCCGCCGGGCCTCGGCGGGCAGCTCCTTGAGCTCCACGACGTAGTCGAGCGGGGAGGGCATGCCCTCGATGTGTGGCCAGTCGGATCCGAAGATCACCCGGTCGTCGCCCATCCACTCGACGATTCGGTTCACGTCGTCCTCCCAGAAGGGGTTGATCCACACGTGGCGCCGGAACAGCTCCACCGGATCCTCGGGGAACCATCCGGGCACCTTGCGGGCCATCGAACGCATCTTGGCGAACAGATCGGGGAGGAACTCGGCGCCGTTCTCCACCGAGGCGATGCGCAGGTTCGGGAAGCGCACGAACAGATTGTCGAACATCAACGACAGGAGGAACTCGAAGATGGCCCGTTCGATGGCGAACATCTTGATCGACGGCTTCCATCCGCCCTGGAAGGTGGCTCCGAAGCCGTCGGGCGCGTAGCCGTTCGACGAGCCGCCACTGTCGCCCGCATGCAGCACCACCGTGATGCCCGCCTCGTTCACCCGGGCCCAGAACGGGTCGAACGCCGGCTCGAACGGATTGCGCTGACCCGTGGCGGTGGTGGGTGCGGCCGGCCGCATCACGATCGTGCGGGCACCGCGATCCAGTGCCCACTCCAGCTCCTCAACCGCCCAGCCCACGTCGGCCAGCGTGAGGTACGGGGCGGCGAAGATGCGGTCACGGTACGCGAAGCCCCAGTCCTCCTCGACCCAGCGGTTGAACGCCCGGAAGGTGAGGCACACCGCCTCCGGGTCGTCCTTGAGCAGCTCCTCGTAGAGCATGCCGAGAGTGGGGAACAGCCAGCAGGCCTGCAGGCCTTGCTCGTCCATCGCCGCCAGGCGGGCGTAGCGGTCGCGGTACGAGGCACGGATGGGTTCGCGGTCCTGCAGGAACTCGAGAGGGTTGCGCTGATCGGGGTTGCCTCGGAAGTAGTCGTGCATCGCGCCCGGCTTGGCAACGGGGTCGAAGGTCGGGTTGGTGACCGCCCGGCTGACCCGGCCACCCACCACGTGGTAGCGGCGGCCGTCGATCTCGCACCACTGCACGCACCTCGGTCCGAGGGAGGGGTCGAGATGGCGGGTGAAGGCGTCGAGTGCCTCGTAGTAGTGATTGTCGCAGTCGAAGACGGGATGACCGAGCTCTTCCAACCGAAGCCCCTTGGGTGAGCGGACGACCTCACCGGATCGTAGGCGCCGAGCAGGGCCGGAGGCGCTCTGGCACAGTGGAGGTGTGAGTGCGGCGGACCGGGAAGGCACCCGTCTCGACGTCGACGGCCGATGGGCCGTGAACGCCCTGGAGGCCATCACCGATCTGGCGGTGGTCGTCAGCGCCGACTGGCGCATCCTCCACGCCAACCCGTACGCGCTCGACCTGCTGGCCCTCGAGGCCGACGAGGTGATCGGCCGCCCGGTCTCGGAACTCGTGCACCCCGACGACCTGCACCGGGCGATCGAGGTCATCGAGCGCATCAGGGCTGGCGACCGGGACATCGACACGACCCCGGCCTTCTACCGGCTGCGGGCGGGTGACGGCCAGTGGCGGCGGGTCGAGCTGAACGCCACGCTCGTCCCCGGTCCCGACGGCGATCTGCTCGTGGTGATCGGCCGGTACTCGGGCGACCACGACCTGCAGGACCGGCTCATCGAGCTGTTCACCGAGGACGCCCCCACCGACGTGCTGGTCGGGATGGTGCCGGAGTTCGGGCGTTGGCGCCAACCTGCTGTCAACTACGCGGTGTTCTACCTCGACGACGACGGTTGCCCGGCAGCAACGGGCTCGGCGGCGTTGATCCAGCTCGGTGGCTTGGAGGATCCGACCACCCCGTGGGCGGAAGCCGCCGCCACCCGCGAGGAGCGGCTCGCCGCCGTCTCGGACCTGCACCCCGACTTCGCCACCCGGGCCGGGCGCGCCGGGTTCACCCACACCTGGGCGATGCCGGTGGACGACCCGCTGCACGACAGCGCGGCGGTGGTCGCCTTCGCCCGCCGCGACGGCCCCGCTCCCGAGATCTTCGGCTACGCGCTGGAGGTGATGTGCAAGAACCTCCGGGCGGTGCTGCGCTGGCGCGATCACGTCGACGGACTCCGCCGCGCGGCTCGGCGCGACCCGCTCACCGGCATACCCAACCGGGCCCAGTTCTGGGCGCTCCTGGAGAGTCTCCGCCGGGAGCCTCGCCCCACGAACGTCGGTGTGCTCTACATCGACCTCGACGGCTTCAAAGGGGTCAACGACCACCTCGGGCACACCGTCGGCGACCAGGTGCTCACCGAAGCCGCCAGCCGGCTCGCCGCCGCCCTCCGGCCGGGGGACGCGGTGGCGCGCATCGGTGGCGACGAGTTCGCG
Organism: Rhabdothermincola sediminis; assembly: GCF_014805525.1. Classification (NCBI taxonomy): domain Bacteria; kingdom Bacillati; phylum Actinomycetota; class Acidimicrobiia; order Acidimicrobiales; family Iamiaceae; genus Rhabdothermincola; species Rhabdothermincola sediminis. The sequence continues at coordinate 27,239 of NZ_JACFSZ010000017.1, forward strand.
GTGGTGTGCCACGAGCTCGCGACCGACGACGCGGCGATCGCGGTGGCCGAACGGGTGCTGCGGATCCTCGACGAGCCCTTCGTGGTCGACACCGAGACGATCAGGATCGGGGCGAGCATCGGCATCGCCACCGTGGACACTGCCGACCTCGATGCCGATGAGCTGCTCGAGCGCGCCGACCGCGCCCTGTACAAGGCCAAGCGGCGAGGCAGGGGCTGCTGGCACCTGGCTGCCGATCCCACGCCGGGCTGAGCCCGCCGACAGCACCTACCGTGTGGCGCGTGGAAGGTAGTTACCTCACCGCCGAAGCTCGTGGACCGGTGCTGCTCGTCACCCTCGATCGCCCGGAGAAGCTCAACGCGTACGACGGCCCCGGCCTCAAGGCACTGGGGGCGGTGTGGAGCCGGCTCGATGACGACCCCGCTCTCCGGGTGGGGGTACTGACCGGCGCAGGTGGGCGAGCCTTCTGCGCCGGCGCCGACGTGGCCGCCGCCGCGGGCGGCGGTTTCGACGACCCGCCGTACCCGGAGGTGGCGGAGGGCTTGGCCCGCAAGCCGGTGATCGCCGCCATCGAAGGCCGCTGCCTGGGCGGCGGCATGATGATCGCCACTGGCTGCGACCTGCGCATCGCCGGTGACACCGCCGAGTTCGGCCTCCCCGAAGCCCGCTGGAACCTCCCGGCGCAGTGGCTCGGGGCGCTGGCTCGCCAGCTCCTCCCCGCCCACGTCCTCGAACTGGCACTGCTCGCCGACGAGCGCCTCCCCGCCGCCCGGCTCTACGAGATGGGCTGGATCAACCGGGTGGTGCCCGCGGGCCAGGCGCTCGACGAGGCGTTGTGCTGGGCGGATCGGCTCGCCGCCCTCGCCCCCGCGGCGCTGCGGGCGTTCAAGGAGCTGGTCGTCAAGGGTGCCTGGCTGCCACCAGCCGATGCCCTTGCCCTCGGCCACCGGCAGGCCGCCGCGCTGGTCGCCATGCACGACACCGTGGAAGGCGGGCTGGCGTTCACCGAGCGCCGGCGGCCCGACTTCCAGGACCGCTGACGAGGAGCGCCCCCGTGGAGCACCCCACCGAGCGACCACCGGACCCCCGGGTCCTCGACGGCAAACTGTGGGACCTCCTCCTCGACCAGCTCGCCGGCCTCCGGTCCCTGGTATGGGCCGAGGACGTGCCGGCGGACCCGGTGGTGCGGGCAGAGGGTCTGCGCTACCTGCTGCGCTTCCTCGCCGCGGGCATCGCGGCGTGCATCGAGTACGACGACACCGAGACCCCGGAGCTCGGTCGGTACATCGAGAACCGCATGAGCTGGGGTCTCGACAACCCCGACTGCAACTACTCCTACACCCGGATCCGCGGCGGCGCGACCTACCGCGTCAGCGGCAACCGGGGCACCGCCCGCCACCTCGAGCTGCAGGTCAACACCGGCCACATGGCCGACGGCGACTTCGCCGGCTGGCGGACGGTCTCCGCCATGTCCGGTGACGAGCTGGCCACGGATCCCGACGAGGATTTCGAGCTGTTCCTGTCGCCGGAGGAGCACACCGCCGGCAACTGGATGCGCCTCGACGACACGGCCAGCTTCCTGCTGGTCCGCCAGTACTTCGACGACTGGGAACACGAACGCCCTGCGGAGCTGGTCATCGAGCAGGTCGGCTTCCCCTACCCGCCCGCACCGCTGAGCACCGGGGCGATCGGGGCCCGGGTCGAGCTGCTCTGCCAGTGGCTCGAGGTGGGGGCGCGCTGCTGGCATGCGATCAGCCGGGGCATCCTCGCCGGCACGCCCGGCGATCTCACGCCCTTCCGTCCACCGGCGGAGGCATCCGGGCTCAAGGGCCAGGCCTACGGCATGGGCGCGTGGCGCTGCGAACCCGACGAGGCGGTGATCCTCACGCTCGACCCGCCACCGTGCCGGATGTGGGGCGTGTCGCTGTGCGACCGCTTCTGGCAGAGCATCGACTTCGCCAACCACCAGTCGTCGCTGAACTCCGCCCAGGCGTCGCTCACGGGCCGCGGTCGCTTCGTCGGGGTCATCAGCCATGACGACCCCGGTGTGGCGAACTGGCTCGATCCCGCCGGGCACCGGGAAGGCACCCTGGCACTGCGCTACCTGCTGCCCGAGGTGGGCGACCTGCCCACGATGCGGTACCACACCGTGGCCCGCCACGACCTCGAGGGAGAGCTACCCGCCGACACGCCCCGCCTCGACCCCGCGGGGCGGCGGGCGGTGATCGAGCGGCGGCGGCGAGCCGTGATGCGCCGGTACCGGAGGTAGCCGTGGAGCGGTTCGTGGTGGGCACGGGGCGGTGCGGATCGACGTTGCTGTCGACGATGCTGGCGGAGCACCGCGAGGTGGTGAGCATCCACGAGTTCTTCACCGGGCTCGACTGGGCTCGCCGGTTCGCGCCCGGTCCGGTGAGCGGCGCCCAGTTCGCCGACCTCATCGGGGCAGAGCAGCCGGTCACCACCGCGGTCCTGGCCCGGGGGTACACCAGTGACGAGATCCGCTACCCGTTCGGCGCTCCCCAAGCTCGCTACCGACCCGGTGATCCCGTGCCGTGGTTGCTCGTCACCATGCTCAGCCGCCTCACCGACGATCCCGATCCGCTCTTCGAGGAGGTCCTGGGGTTCGCGAGGGCCAGACCGGACGCGCCACTGGCCGATCACTACCGCTCGCTGTTCGAGTTGCTGACCGCCCGCTGCGGCGGGTCGGTCTGGATCGAGCGATCGGGCTCGTCGCTCGACTACCTCGACGGGCTGATCGACCTGTACCCGAACGCCCGGTTCGTCCACATCCATCGCGACGGGCCCGAAGCTGCGCTCTCCATCCGCGAGCACCCGTTCTTCCGGCTCGGCGTGACGTTCTTCCTCGATCTCTTCCCCGAGGTCGCCGACGGCGAGGACGAAGCCGCGATCATCGACCGCGTCGTCGGCACGCCGCCACCGTGCTGGGCGGTCGGCCGGTACTGGACCGATCAGGTGCTGCGCGGCTTCCGGGCCCTGCCTCGGCTGGACCGCGACCAGTTCCTGCAGGTGCGCTTCGAGGACCTGGTGGCCACCCCGCAGGACGTGCTGGCGCAGATCGCGTCCTTCTTCGAGCTTCCCGCCGACGATGGGTTCGTCGACCGCGCCGGTGCGATGGTGCGAGGGCTGCCCCCGGCACGCCTGGGCACGCTACCGGTTGAGGAGCGCGACGAGCTGCTGGTCGCGTGCCGGCCCGGTCAGGTCCTGCTCGGCCGGGCCGGCTGAGCGCAACCCACGTCGAAGGCCGCCAGGTACCCGGCCATCGACTCCTCGTCGCTGCACGCCCGCCAGGCCTCCAGCAGAGCGGCTCCCATCGGATCGCAGGCCACCCGCAGCGGTGACTGCGGGTCCTCGACGGCGTCGACGATCGCCCGGGCCGCGCTCTCCGCCGCGGTCGAGCCTTCGACCGTGCCGGCACGGAGCTGCGCCACCCGCTCGGCGAGCAGCCGGTAGTCCTCGTGGCGGGCGGCCTCGGGCAGGACCATCGACGCCGCCAGCATGTCGGTGTCGATCGGTCCCGGCAGGATCTCCACCACCCGCACGCCGAACGGCGCCAGCTCGGCCCGTAGCGACTCACCCACCGCGCTCAGCGCGGCCTTGCTGGCCCGGTACACGGCGAAGAACGGCATGGGCACCAGCACCCCACTGGAGGTGAGGTTGCAGATCACCGCCCGGCCGCTGCGTCGCAGCGCGGGGATCGACCGCCGGATGACTTCGACCGCTCCGAACACGTTCGTCTCGAAGGTGGTGCGCCAGTCCTCGATCGGCGTGTGTTCCACGGGCAGGTTGCCGAGCTCGACCGCCGCGTTGTTCACGAGCACGTCGAGCACGGGCGGGATCTCGATGCTGCCGGGCTCGGTGACGTCGAGCCGCCGGACGGTGATCCCTCCCGTGCCGGCGGGCAGCTCCTCGGTGAGGGACGCACCCATCGACGGGTCGCGCATGGTGGCGACGACGGCATAGCCGCGCCTGGCCAGCTCGAGGGCCACCGCCCGCCCGATGCCCCGGCTGGCGCCGGTCACCAGCGCCACGGGTGGGGTCGACGAGGTGCTCGGGTCAGGGGCGGTCACGGCCGGAGTGTAGGGCCGGTGGCGCTCGAGGGCGGCGGCTGCGGCGACGGCTACGGTCACCCCGTGACCCGCCAATGGCGCCTCGATCTGGGCGCGGTGTTCATCTACCTCGCGCTGGGCGCGATGTTCTCGGCCACGCCGCGCTTCGTCACCGAGGAGCTGGGTGGCACCCGGGCGGTCGCCGGGTTCTCCGTGTCGATCTTCTTCCTCGCCGCGGTGCTGGCCCGCCCGGTCGCCGGTCGCCTCATCGACCGAGTCGGCCGCCGCCCCTTCCTCGTCGGGCCGCCGTTCGTCATGGCCGGGGTGATGCTGTGCTTCCACGGTGCCCGGTGGGTGCCCGTGGTCCTGGCGCTGCGGGTGGTGCAAGGTGCGGCGGGCTCGGCGTTCTACGTGGCGGCGGTGACCGCCTCGACCGATCTGTCTCCACCCGAGCGGCGTGCGTCGGCGGTGGCCCGCCTGTCGATCGCCATCTATGTGGGCTTCGCCTGCGGCCCGGCGCTGGGCGAGCTGCTCATGGACCGGGGAGCGGCCACGGCGTGGACCGCTCTGGCCCTGGTGATGGTGGTGGGGGCGGCGATCGCGGCGACCATGTCCGAGACCCGGCCACCTGCGCCGGCAGCGGCGTCCGGCGCCACGGCCGTCGACGCTCGGCAGCCGCTCCTGCACCGCCAAGCCGTCCTCCCGGGAGTCGTGCTGCTGGCCCTCGGCGTCGGCTACACGTCGATCACCGCCCACTCGGCGCTGTACGCCCGCTCGATCGGACTCGGCTCGTCCGGCGTCCTGTACGCCACGTTCGCCATCTCGGTGCTCGCCGTGCGGCTCGGCTCGGGGCGCCTCGCCGACGCGGTCGGCCCGGTCCGGGTCATCTTCCCCGGCATCGCCTCGCTGTCCCTGGGCCTGTTCGTCCTGTCACTCCTGGACCGCCCGGTTACCGCCGTCGCCGGGGTGGCGCTCGTCGGCGCCGGCTGGGCGCTGGTGTTCCCCGCGATCGTGGCCTGGATGTCCGCCATCGTGCCCGAAGCCCAGCGCGGCAGCGCGCTGGGATCGCTGGTGGCGTTCATGGACGTCGGGCAGGGTGTGGGCGGCTACGCAGTGGGGGCCGTGGCCGATGCCGCCGGCTTCGGTTGGGCGTACGCCCTGCCAGGGGTCCTGGCCGCGCTGTCCGCCGCACCGATGACCATGGCGATCCGCCAGCAGCCCGGAGCGGCCCGGGCCCCTGCCGTCCCGACGGCGCTGCCCGAGGCCGCGAGCGCGGCCGAGGTGTGAGGGTCGGGCCACGAGTGCGGCCGACCGGTCACCACCCGCGCTCGAACACGCTGAGGTGCGGTCGCAGCGACTCGCCGGCGAAGAGGCTGGGGCCGATGCGGCACAGCCCGGCCTCGGCGAACCACCGGCGGTAGGTCGCCGGGCGCCGGCGCCGGTAGCCCTCGGTGTCCCCGACGAAGTGGTCATCACTGGTGAAGACCTCGATCAGGGCGACGCCCCCCAACAGACGCGACATCGAGCGGAGCCCGGCCCGCACGTCGGGATCGGGCGCATAGGCGAGCACGTCCACGCACACCACCAGGTCGAAGGGGCCGCGCAGACCCAGCCGGTCGAGATCCGCGAGCCCGCCGAGTCGCAGGTGGCGCGAACGCCCGTAACGGCTCACCGCGTACCCACTCGGGTCGACCCCCACGTAGCGGGCCCTCGGCCGTGCCGCCCGGAGCGACCCGAACCACGGGCCCTCCCCGCAGCCCACGTCGAGCACGGAGCGCACCGGCCGCTCGAGCAGGTACTCGGCTGCACCGAGCGCGTAGCGCACCTTGCGGTCCAGGCGAGCAGGAGACCCGAACCCCTCCTCCCGGTACCAGTGATCGAAGTACCTGCGGTCGAACCGCTGCGTCGCCATCACCGAACCGGCACGCGCTCGAGCGCTGACGAGGTTCGCGGCACGGCGGAGCCGATCACCGTCAGTCCCAGTAGCTGCCCTCGAGCATCTGCTCGAGCACCGGGCGGTGCATCACCGCGTCATCGGGCTCCGCGGGAGGTTCCGCCTCACCGAAGTGCACCTGGCGGGCGTGCACCCGAGCCATGACGATGCCGTGGCGCAAGGCGGCGTACACCTCGTACCACCGCAGATCACCCAGCTCGCTCCCCGAGAGCTGCTCATAGGTGGCACGGACGTCGTCGGCTCGCAGGAAGTGCGGCATCCCCTCCATCTCCAGCTGGTGGGCGACGAACTCGAAGAAGCCGTGCAGGAACACCATCCACCCGACGTCGATGCCCCGCGGCCCGAGGCCCGCCATCTCCCAGTCGAGCACGGCGACCGGCCGGAACCCGTCGAACATCATGTTGCCGATCCGCGCGTCGCCCCAGCTGATCACGGTCTCGCCCTCGTCGGCAGGCCAGTGCCGCTCCAACCAATCGAACGTCGCCTCCAGCACCGGGTAGCGCGCCTCGCCCCGCACCCAGTCGTAGTACCGGCGCCAGTGCTCGACGTGCCGGCGCAGGTGCGAATCACCCGGGGTGCCGTACTCGAGGAACGCCGTGTCGACCTTCGAGCGATCGATCCCGTGGATCCCCGCCAGCACCGCGACGCTGGCGTCCTGCAGCGCTCGCTGCTCGGCCCGGGCCGCCTCGAGCAGCCAGCTGCCCATGTTGTACGGCATGACGTCGGGCGGCACCCGGCCCTCCACCCGCTCCATCACGAAGAACGGCGCGCCGAGTGCCCGATCGTCCAGCTCGAGCCACACCGCTCTCGGCACCGGCACGTCGCTGTGCTCGCCGACCAGCTGCATCACCCGGAACTGCAGCTCCAGGTCGTAGCTGGGGAAGACCGGGACGTCGGCGGGATCGGGCGCCACCCGGGCCACGAACGAGCCGCGCCGTTCCCTCCCGTCCTCCGCCCACACCGCGTCGAACAGCAAGGTCTCGCTCGACATCCCGTTGGACGACGGCACCTCGACACCGATCACGGATGGCTTGGCCGGCTCGCCCAAGGTGCCGGTCAACCAGCGCTCGAGGCGCTCCCGGAGCTCCTCGGGGTCACGGCTGGAGCGGGTCAGGGTCTCATTCGGCTGCTCGCTCATCGCGGCATCGTGGCGTGCTTCGCCCGCCCCGGCAAGCAGCGCGTCAGCCGAACGTCTGTTCGGTATCCTGTCGGCGATGGCAGTCCACCAACGCGACCTGTTCGGCTCCGGTGAGCCCTCGCTCCGCCGCGAGGCGACGGTGGAGCGGGTGCAGCTCGACGAGCACTCCTGGGTCGACCTCTCCCGCCACCTGCTGATCGGCGCCGACCAGGTCCTCGACGAGCTGGTGGACTCGGTGGATTGGCGGCAGGGGCGCCGCCGCATGTGGGACCGAGTGGCCGAGGATCCCCGACTCTCACGCTGGTACCGGGCCGGCGAGCCGGTGCCCCATCCCGCTCTCGAGGACTGGGCGCCCGCCGGCCGTTCCTCGTGAGGCCCAGGGAAGGTGGCCGCTCCCGCGACCTCTCGCCGGGATCGGGTGACCTGCTGGTCATGGGCGGCCGCTGCCAGGCCGACTGGGAGCACGGCGTGCCGAAGGTCCGCCGTGCCGGCCCCGCGTGTCGTGCTCCTGGCGCTGGCACCGCTGAGCGCCCCGATCCCGAGCCCGTGCCGGCAGGGCCGCGCCCGGCGTGCCAGCTCGGCACCGGCCCGCTGGGGCCGCGGGGCGTTCAGCTGCGGGGGACCTGCGACCAGGGCAGGTCCTTGTCGACCCGTGGCTCGCCGGGGAGCCCCAGCACCCGCTCGCCGATGATGTTGCGCTGGATCTCCGACGTGCCACCCTCGATGGAGTTGGCCCGTGACCGCAGGAACATCTTGCGCGCCGAGCCCGGCGGGCCGACCAACCCCAGGTTCTCGGTGCGCTGGTGCGAGTAGTCGTAGCCCACCAGGGCCTGGGCACCGAGCAGATCCACACACAGCTCGTAGATGTCCTTGTTCACCTCCGCGAACATCAACTTGGCGATGGAGCCCTCCGGCCCGGGATTGCCGGCCTTGCGGTTCTGGGCGGCGCGGATGTTGGTCAGCCGCAGCACCTCCGCTTCGATCCACCGCTGCATGAGCCGGTCCTTGGCCACTGGCGTACGCTCCACGGCCTCCTCCCGCCAGATCCGCACAGCCTCGGCGATCGCCCCCGACCCCTTGGCCGGTGGCCCGGAGCCTCCGCCGATGGTGGTGCGCTCGTTCATGAGCGTGGTCATGGCGACCCGCCAACCCTCACCCACCTCACCGATGCGGTCAGCGTCGGGCACCCGCACCTCGGTGAGGTACACCTCGTTGAACTCGGCCTCACCCGTGATCTGGACCAGCGGGCGCACCTCGACGCCCGGGGCGTGCATGTCCAGCGCGAAGTAGGTGAGCCCCTTGTGCTTGGGCGCCTCGGGATCGGTGCGGGCCACGAGCATCCCTCGATCGGCCAGGTGGGCCAGGGTGTTCCAGACCTTCTGCCCCGTGATCACCCACTCGTCACCGTCGCGCACCGCCCGGGTGGACAGACCCGCGAGGTCCGAACCGGCGCCGGGCTCGCTGAAGAGCTGGCACCAGGCGTCCTCCCCGGTGAACATCCGCCGCAGCAACCGAGTGCGCAACTGGTCGCTCCCGTGCGTGACGACCGTCGGTCCGGCCATGGTCAACCCGAAGAAGAGGCGGGCGTCGACAGGTGGCGCACCAGCTTCGCGGAGGCGCCGGTCGACCTCCTTCTGGTGGTTCGGCGCGATGCCGAGGCCACCCCACCCTTCGGGGAAGTGCACCCAGGCCAGCCCGAGGTCGTACTGGCGACCGCGGAACGCCACGGGATCGGCCGTGGCCGGGTCCATCTCGCTGAGGAGCTGATCGAGGCGCTCACCCAGCAGAACGGGGTGCGAAGCAACGATGTCGGTCACGACCCGAGCCTACGACAGCGACCGGAGCAGGTACCGCTCGAGCATGCGGCGCTCGTCGGCGGGATCGGCGGGGTGCGCGAGCAGGGAGAGGATGACCCGCACCACCCATTCGGTCGCGAGGGTGGTGCCGGCGCGCCCGTGCACGTCCCGCACCAGGGGCTCGAGCATCGAGGAGACCACCTCCACCTGCATCGCCAGCCGTTTGGTGCGGCCTGCGACGGTGGGATCGAACCACGCCCGGAGCACCTCGTCCCCGCGGACGGCATCCAGCGAGACGAGGATGGCGGCGACGAGCCGCTGGCCCGGATCGACGATCGAGCGGACCTGCCCGGCCACCTCCGCAACGATCCGGCGGGCTTCACGCTCGACGAAGGCGAAGCGCAGCGCATCGGCGTCCGGGAAGTAGCGGTACAGCGTGCCCCGCGAGCACCCTGCCTCCAGCGCGACGTCGTTGACCTTGGCCGTGAACACCCCGTGGCGGGCGAACACCATCCCCGCCACGTCGAGCAGTCGCTCGACCGCCTGGCCGGGATCGTCCTCGCGGCCCCACCGCGGTTCGGTTCCGATCGCTTCCCTCATACCGAGGCGGTGATGGGCAGCGACGTGAACCGTCGCACGAACGCCCCCGGCGCGTACTCCCCGGCATCCCAGTCGACCTCGAAGTCCGGCAGGCGAACGAGCAGCTCCTCGAGCGCCACCCGCGACTGCAACCGGGCCGCCGCGGCCCCCAGGCAGTGATGCGGCCCGCTGGTGAAGGTCATGATGCGGTCGATTCGGCGCTGGACGTCGAGTTCTTCCGCCGTGGGACCGAACTCGCGGTGATCGCGGTTCGCCGAGGCGTAGAGCAGGTGCACCTTGCTGCCGGCGGGGATCGTCTGACCGTACCGCTCGACCTCGCGGGTCGTGGTGCGCGACAACCCCTGCACCGGGGACGTCAACCGGAGCAGCTCCTCCACCGCATCGGGGATGAGCTCCGGCCGGTCGAGCAGGACCTGGCGCTGGTCCCGCCGTTGCGTCAGCAGCTCGGCCGAACCACCGAGCATGCCGGTGGTGGTGTCGTTCCCGCCGGCCACCATCACGAACGCGTACCCGAGCACGGCCTCGATCCGCACCGGCTCGTCCTCCAGGGAGGCATGCACCAGCTGGGAGATGATGTCGTCACCCGGTTCGTGGCGGCGCCGCTCGGCGAGATGGGTGAAGTACTCGTACAACTCGCCGACGGCCTGCTGGGCGCCGCCGATCACGTCGCCGTCCGCGTTGGCCGAGACGATCGCGTTGGTCCAGCCGTCGAACCGGCCTCGATCGGCCTGCGGCACGCCCAGGTAGTGGGCCACCACGAAGCTCGGCAGGGGGCCGGCCAGCTCGGCGATGAAGTCGGCTGTTCCCTGGTCGCGGATCACGTCGTGCATCGCGCCGATCCGTTCGACCACGAAGGCCCGGACCGCGGGCTCGAGGCCGGCCACCCTGCGGGGGGTGAACCCCCGGCTCACCAGCCGCCGGTAGGCCGTGTGCTCGGGTGGGTCCATCATCACGATCGTGGGGAGCAGCCCGAGGGACTCGATGTCGCCACCCTCGTAGGACAGACCCTGGGCAGAGGAGAAGGTCTCGGTGTCCCGAGCAGCGGCGAAGACGTCGGCGAAGCGGGACAGGACCCACACCCGCCCCCCGAGGTGGTACAGGGGCGCCTCCTCGCGCAGACGCCGGTAGGTGTCGAACGGAGACCGGATCGTCGCGGGGTCCGCCGGGTCGTACACCAGCGTGGTCGTGGTCATCGGCTCCCCCTCGGCCCAACTATTGAACATAGTAGAGGTTCTGTTCAACAGCCGCCGAGGTGGGCTCAGCCGTCCTCGGCGTGGGTGACGGGCTCCTCCCCCATCCACTCCCGCAAGGTGTTCTTGAGCTTGATGTGCTGGATGAACAGATCGTGCTCCGGGGGCAGACCGCCCGACGGCTGCGGGGACTTGAAGTAGTACGAGAGCCACTCCTGCACCCCGCTCTGCCCGGCACGGGCCGCGAGGTCGAGGAACAGCGCGAGGTCGAGCACCAGCGGGGCTGCGAGGATCGAGTCCCGGCAGAGGAAATCGATCTTGATCTGCATCGGGTACCCCATCCAGCCGTAGATGTCGATGTTGTCCCACCCCTCCTTGTTGTCACCGCGAGGCGGGTAGTAGTTGATGCGCACGACGTGGTCGATGTTGCCGTAGAGCTCCGGGTAGAGCTCCGGCTGCAGGATCGTGTCGAGCACCCCGAGCTTCGACATCTCCTTGGTCTTGAAGTTCTCCGGGTCGTCGAGCACCTCGCCGTCGCGGTTGCCGAGGATGTTCGTCGAGTACCACCCCCGCAGGCCGAGCATCCGGGCCTTGAGCCCCGGTGCGATCAGCGTCTTCATGAGGGTCTGGCCGGTCTTGAAGTCCTTCCCGCAGATCGGGACCTGCCGGGCCGTGGCCAGCTCCAGCATGCAGGGGAGATCGATCGAAAGGTTCGGGGCACCGTTCGCGTACGGCACCCCGGAGGCGATGGCCGCGTAGGCGTAGATCTGGCTCGGTGCGATGTTCTCGTCGTCGTCGCGCAGCCCCTGCTCGAACGCCTCCAGCGACGCGTGCACCGCCGACGGCTCCTGGTACGCCTCGGTCGAGCCGCACCACACCATGACCAGGCGGTCACAGTCGTTGTCAGCGCGGAACCGTTCGATGTCGTCGATCAACGCCTGGGCGAGGTCCCACTTCGAGGTCTGAGGCTTCACCCGGTGCCCGTCGAGCTTCTTGACCCATCGACGGTCGAACACCGCGTCCATCGCCACGACACCCTCAAGCTGCGCGGACACCGGGGCGAGATCGCGCTCCTCCAGCACCCCCGCCGTGCGCGCCGCCTCGAGCGCGTTGGGCGAGATCGGGTCCCAACCACCGAACACCAGGTCGTCGAGTGAGGCCAGCGGCACGAAGTCGCGGATCAGGGGGTTGCGTCCTTCGCTGCGATCACCGAGCCGGATGTGCGCGAGCTGGCTGAGGGAACCGACGGGCACGGCGTGGCCCTCGCGGGCCGCCATCACCCCGGCGATGAAGGTGGAGGCCACCGCACCGAGACCAGGGGTGAGGACGCCGAGCCGGCCGGTGGCGGGAGCGATCGTGCGCGGGTCTGCCATGTCTGCAGCCTAAGTGACCCGGGCGCACCACCCGACCTCCGGACGACCGGCACGGGTGCGTGTGCCGGACCCGCTAGAAGTACCAGGGGAAGGGCGACCAGTCGGGGGGGCGCTTCTCCAGGAACGCGTCACGGCCTTCGGCGGCTTCCTCGGTCATGTAGGCCAGCCGGGTCGCCTCCCCGGCGAAGACCTGCTGGCCGACGAGGCCGTCGTCGATCAGGTTGAACGCGAACTTCAGCATGCGCTGCGCGGTCGGGCTCTTGCCGTTCACCATCCGGCCCCACTCCAGTGCCACCCGCTCCAGGTCCTCGTGGGCCACGACCTCGTTGACCATCCCCATGGCGTGCGCCTGCTCCGCGGTGTACTCGCGTCCCAGGAAGAAGATCTCCCGGGCGAACTTCTGGCCGACCTGGCGGGCAAGGTAGGCGGAGCCGAACCCGCCGTCGAAGCTGGCCACGTCGGCGTCGGTCTGCTTGAAGCGCGCGTGCTCGCGGCTCGCCAGGGTGAGATCGCACACCACGTGCAGGCTGTGGCCCCCTCCCGCGGCCCAGCCGGGGACCACACAGATGACCACCTTCGGCATCATGCGGATGAGCCGCTGCACCTCGAGGATGTGGAGGCGGCCCGTGCGGGCGGGGTCGATGGTGTCGGCGGTCTCGCCCTCGGCGTACCGGTACCCGTCCCGGCCTCGGATGCGCTGGTCGCCTCCTGAGCAGAAGGCCCACACGCCGTCCCGCGGCGACGGCCCGTTGCCGGTGAGCAGTACGCACCCGACGTCGCTGGTCATGCGGGCGTGGTCGAGCGCCCGGTACAGCTCGTCGACCGTGCGAGGCCGGAAGGCGTTGCGGACCTCGGGCCGATCGAAGGCGATGCGCACCGTGCCGTGATCGACTGCCCGGTGGTAGGTGATGTCCGCGAACTCGAAGCCCTCGACGGGGCGCCACGCGGCGGGATCGAACAGCTCGGAGACCATCGGCTGGCAGCCTAGGGTGCAGCGGGGGGCCGACGAGCGAAGGAGGATGCCGCCGGCATGGCACTCGATCCCCGCACACCGGTGCTGGTGGGCGCGGCCGCGCTCACCCAACGCGTTGATGACCCGTCCGCTGCTGCGGAAGCGATCGTGCTGATGGAGCAGGCACTCCTCGCCGCGGCCGACGACGCCGGCTCCCGAGCGCTGCTGGATCGGATCGACGTGATCGCGGTACCCAACGGGACCTGGAGCTACCCCGACCCGGGGCGGCTCCTGGCAGAACGAGCAGGGGCATCCGCTCGGACCGTCCTGGCCGAGGTGGGGGTGCTCCAGCAGACGCTCATCACCCGGGCTGCGTCCGACATCGCCGCAGGACGGGTACGGGTGGTGGCGATCTGCGGGGGCGAGGCCAAGCACCGCTCGCTGCGGGCCGCGATCACCGGCGCCGAGGCACCCGAAACCAGCCAGCCACCTGGGACGGAACCGGACGAGTTGCTCCTGCCGGACGGGGACATCCTCACCGCCACCGAGATCGAGCGGGAACTGGCCGTGCCGGCGCACCAGTACGCGCTGGTCGAGAGCGCGCTGCGAGCCGCCGCCCATCGCTCGCCCGCCCAGCACCGGGCCGCGCTCGGTGCGTTGTGGTCCCGGTTCGCGGCGGTGGCCGCGCGCAACCCCCTCGCCTGGAGCCACGACGCCCTCCCCCCGGAGGCCATCGTGACGCCCACCGCGACCAACCGCATGGTGGCCACGCCCTACACGAAGCTGCTCTGCTCGCAGTGGAACGTCGACCAGGCGGCCGCGCTCCTGCTGTGCTCGGTGGAGGTGGCTGGCGCGCTGGGCATCGAGCGCGACCGGTGGGTGTTCCCGCTGGTGGCCGCTGAGTCGAATCTCATGGTGCCGCTGCCGTGCCGGCGTTCGATCGGGCGGTGGCCGGCCTTCCGGGCCTGCGCCCGCGCCGCCTTCGAGGCCGCAGGCTGCGATATCGACGACGTGGCGCACCTCGACCTGTACAGCTGCTTCCCCGCCGCGGTGCAGGTCCAGGCGGCCGAGCTGGGGCTCAGCCTGGACGACCCCCGTGGCCTGACGGTGACCGGCGGAATGACCTTCGCCGGCGGCCCGCTCAACAACTACGTATTGCAGGCGATGGTGGCGATGGCACAGCGGTTGCGCGCCGATCCCCGATCTCGGGGAGCGGTCACCTCGGTGAGTGGCATGCTCACCAAGCCGGGCATCGGTCTGTGGTCGTCCGAGGCACCCCGGGGTCCCTTCCAGGCCCGGGACGTCACCGCCGAAGCGGCGGCGGCCACCGAGGTCCTGCCACTCGATCCGGACCTGACCGGCGACGGGGTGATCCTCGCCTGCACCGTGATCCACGACCGGGGCGAGCCAGGCCGGGCCGTGGCCGTGGTCGAAGCCGGTGGGGCCCGCTCGGTCGTGGTGTCGAGCGACCGCGACGTCGCGGCTCGGCTCGCGGACCGCGAGTGCTGCGGTGTGGTGGCCCGGCTCGACGCGCCCGGCCAGCTCTCCATGATCGCCGGCGAGGACGGCGATCACACGCGCTCCGAGACCACACCGTAGGCTCGCGACCGCCGTCGCAGCGGTTGACGAGACCAGGGGGGAACCGATGACGCGCGTGCTCGAGGGCATCCGGGTGGTGGAGGTCGACAACTGGGGCTTCGCCCCCTCGGCGGGGACGGTGCTCGCCGACTGGGGCGCGGACGTGGTCAAGGTGGAGGATCCGAGGCGAGGCGACCCCCTGCGGGGGATCTTCGGCGCGGTGAGCTTCGCCGAGGGGGCGATGGTCAACTTCCTCCACGAGCAGTGGAACCGCAACAAGCGCTCCGTCGGCATCGACCTGGCGACCGCGGAGGGGCGGGCGCTGCTCGACGACCTGGTGCGTTCCAGCGACGTGTTCCTGACCAACTACCTGCCGCCGCTTCGGCGCAAGTTCCGCCTCGAGCCCGCGGATCTGCGAGCCGTCAACCCGAGCCTGGTGTACGCGCTGGCCACCGGGCAGGGCAGCAAGGGCCCTGACGCCGAGCGTCCCAGCTACGACTACGTGTCGGCCTGGGCCCGGGCCGGGGTGGGTGATCGGCTCACCCCGGAGGGCGGCCCGCTCACCGGCCAGCGAGCCGGATTCATCGACACCACGGCGGGCAACTTCCTCGCCGGGGCCGTCGCAGCCGCGCTGGTCCGCAAGGAACGAACCGGTGAAGGGGTCGACGTGGAGGTGTCCCTGCTGGCCTCGGGCGCCTGGATGATCGGCCCGGACATCGCCAACTTCCTGACCAACGGCTTCGAGTTGCCCCGCAGCGGGCCGGACGGGCGCGGCGCCGGCCCACTCATGACCTGGTACGAGTGCCAGGACGGCAAGCGGCTGGTCTTCACCATGATGAACCCCGAGGCGTACTGGCCCGCGGTGTGCCGGGCACTGGAGGTCGACCTGCTCAGCGACCCGCGGTTCGACACACCGGAGAAGCGCGCCGCCGCCAACGAGGAGCTGCACGACCTGCTCCGGTCGATCATCGCCACCCGGCCACGGGCGGAGTGGGCCGAGCACCTCGACGCCGAGGACATCGTGTGGGCTCCGGTGCAACCGCCGTCGGAGTACGTCGATGATGTCCAGGTCCGGGCCAACGGGTACCTCGTGGAGGTGGAGCACCCTGTTCGGGGCACCACCCGACTGGTGGCCAGCCCGGCGCAGTTCGACGGGCAGCCGATCGAGGGACGCTGGGCCGCGCCGGAGATCGGCCAGCACACCGACGAGGTCCTCGCCGGGATCGGGGTGAGTGCCGACCGCCTCGAGGACCTGCGCGCCCGCGGGGTGGTCGCCTGAGACCGGCAAGCCTTCACGCCACCCGGTCGTGGCGCTCCCAGGCCAGCGCGAGCACGGCAGCCGCCTGGTGCATGGCATGGAGCTCGTTCGGGGTGGGCCGGCCAGTGGACGTCCGCCACAGCACCAGTGCTCCACGAGCCGGCAGCTCCCCGCTCGAGACGGGCTCCACCCACACGGTGGCGCAGCCCGCAGCGCGGGCCGCCTCGGACACCGCTGCAGGCACCTCACCGAGGTCGGCGGCGAGCTGACGCATACCCGTGCGCACCGCCTGCTCCCAGGGACCCTCCCCGCTCATGTCGGGCAGGTCGTCGTCGGTGCCCGCGACCAGGCGCATGCCCGACGGCCCGGCCGCGAGCAGCGCAGCCCGGGCCACCGTCGGGTGACCTTGCATGGCCCGCACCACCCGGGCCGCGACCGTGGCGAACGGGGCGTCGCCCACCAGCGCGGTGATCGCTTCGCTCAACCCCATTGCCGCGGTCTCCGGGGTCAGGAGGCACACGATGCCCCGGACCACGGGATCGTCGAGCTGGTTGATCGCCCACAGGTCGGCCGCCCGGGACTGGCCTCCGGCCGTGACGAACGAGACCCGCAGCGGACCGAGGACGACGTGGCCGAAGTCGCCCGCCATCGCCACAGCCGCTGCATAGGCCCACGCGGTGCCCTCGTCCACGAACGAGAGCACGGACTCACCGACGAGCTCCGAGCGGTCCCGCTCGACGAGCGCCGCCGCCGGCTCGCTGACGAAGCGCACGGTCCCCCCGGCGTCGATCACGAACGCCGCGGCCGGGAGCGTGTCGATCAGCCGCTGCACGAGCTCCGGGTCGCCTCGGGGGGCTGGCGCCTCGGTCACCCCTGGAGCGTAGGTCACCCCACGCGCTCGTGGTCGTGGATCCCGGGCCCGGAGACCCACGATCCACGACCACGATGCACAGAGCGAGCGAGCTGGAGGTCAGCGTGGGCCCCGGCCGAGCCCCCGACCGAAGCCGCCAGGCCCGTGACCACCGAGCCCGAACGGTGGAGGGTCACCATTGCGCAGAGCCTCGAGCATCCGATCAGCCTGCTCCTGGGTGATCTCGCCACTCGCCACCTTCTCGGCGATCCCGGCTTCGGCCACCGCCTGCCGGGCGGCTTTCAGGTCGTCGACCGAGATACCGAGCTGCTCGGCGAGCTTCTGGTCGAACAGCGCCTTGCGCTGCTCGAACTGCTGGCGGAGCGCGTCACGCTCCTCCTGGGTGGGGGGCCGAGCCTCGGGGCGCTCCGGTTCACCCATCTCCGCCACGACCGCCTCGTGGGCTGCGTCCCGTGCGGACCGGAGCTGATCGACCGAGATGCCGAGCTGGTTCGCCAAGGCCTGATCGAACCGGTCCCGGTGCTCACCCCGATGGCCCCGCGCGCAACCCTCCGGAGCGGTGCCGTCGGGAGCGGCGTCCGGAGCGGGGACCTCCGTGGACGGGCTCTCCGTCGAGGGGGTCTCCACCGACGGGGCCGTGGTCGAGGGGGCCTCCGTGGTCGGGACCTCCGTCGATGTGCTCGATGTCGTGCCGTCCTGGGCGAACGCGACGGCACCGGTCACCGCGAGGCCGCCGACCAGTGCGGTACTGACCAGCAGGCTTCGGACCGTGCTGTTCATCGATACCTCCTTGTCCGAAGCGTGGCTCTCACGCTTCGAAGCCCATCGTGGCGAGCTGACCTCAGATCTCCTTGAACGTCAACTAAGAAGCTCCTAAGAACCCGGGAGAGCCGCCAGGACGCTCAATACAGTCACATGGGCATGCCTCGGATCCTGGTGGTCGAAGACGATCCACACCTCCGGCAAGCGCTGCGACGCGCCCTCGACCTGGACGGCTACGACGTCGAGGAGGCGAGCGACGGGCTGGCCGGCCTCGAAGGCATCGAAGGCGCCCAATGGGACGCTGTCGTCCTCGACATGATGATGCCGTACCTGAGCGGCCTCGACGTCTGCCGCCGCCTGCGGGAACGGGGCAACCGCACACCGATCCTCATGCTCACAGCGCGCCACGAGACCGCCGATCGGGTCGCGGGTCTCGATGCCGGCGCGGACGACTACCTGGTGAAGCCGTTCGCGCTCGACGAGCTCCTGGCTCGCCTGCGAGCCCTCATCCGCCGCGCCTCACCGACGAACGACGGGGTGATCGAGGCGGGCGACCTGCGCATCGATCGGCGGTCCCGGCGGGTGATGCGCGGCGAGCGGGAGCTGGTCCTCACCAAGACCGAGTTCGAGCTGCTGTCGCTGCTGGCCGAGCACGCGGGCCAAGTCCTGACTCGCGACCTCATCTTCGAGCGGATCTGGGGATACGCCTTCGAGACCAGTTCCAACTCGCTCGACGTGTACATCGGGTACCTACGACGCAAGACCGAGCAGTACGGGGATCCGCGACTGATCCACACCGTGCGAGGCGTGGGCTACGTCCTGAGAGCGGGCGACGAATGACCTTCCGTCGGCGCATCGCCCTGCTCGCCGGCCTGTCGTTCGTGGCCGCGGTCATCGCCTGCTCCGTCGTGGGCTACCTCACCGTGCGCCGGCAGATGGTGGCGCAGATCGACAGTGACCTCCTCCGGCGTGCGACCGACGAGCCGCTTGCCCTGCCGGAGCTGGCCGGGGCCAGCGAGGCCCGGCGCCCCGGTCTGGCCCTCCGTGCGCGCCGAGGGCAGCCCCTGCCCACCGACGTGCTCTTCCAGGTGGTGCGCGCCGACGGGACCATCACCACGCCACCAACGCAGACCGACGAGCTCCCGGTGGACGCGGCCGACGAGGCCATCGCCACCCGCCCGGACGGCACCACCCGGCTGCGTACCGTCTCGATCGACGGCGAGCGCTACCGGATGGTGACGGCATCCACCGGCAGGCAGGTCGCGGTGCAGATCGCCCGCCCGCTCCACGAGGTGGAAGCCACCCTCTCACGGTTCGCGCTGGCGCTGGTGGCGGTGTCGATCTCCGGGACGGTCCTCGCCGCGGCGGTCGGTTGGTGGGTGGCGCGCCGCTCCGCGCGGCCGGTCGAGCAGTTGACCCGCGCGGCCGAGCACGTGGCCGACACGCTCGAGTTCGACGTTCCGCTGGCTGCCACCCACGACGACGAGATCGGTCAGCTGACCGCGAGCATCTCGCACATGTTGGCCGCGTTGAAGCTCTCCCGCGAGCAGCAGCAACGGTTGGTAGTCGATGCCAGCCACGAGCTGCGAACCCCGCTCACCAGCATCCGCACGAACGTCGACCTGCTCAGGCGCAGCGACCTCGACGACGCCACCCGAGCCGAGATCGTCTCCGACATCCGGACCGAGGTGGAAGAGCTCACCGAGCTCACCGCCGAGCTCGTGCAGCTCGCCACCGACACCCGCCAGGTCGAGCAGGAGGTCGAAGTGGACATGGGAGCCCTCGCCCAGCGGGTGGCCGAGCGGGCCAGCAAGCGAACCGGCCAGGTGGTGACCGTGAGCGGGCCGGGCTGGCTGGCCTGGGGGCGCCCCACCATGCTGGAGCGAGCGGTGCAGAACCTGGTCGACAATGCCTGCAAGTGGAACCCGCGAGGCACGCCCATCGAGATCGTGGTCACGCAGGGCTCCCTGTCGGTTCGCGACCACGGCCCTGGCATCCCCCCTGCCGAGCGGGAGCGGATCTTCGAGCGGTTCTATCGCACCGACGCCGCGAGGGCGATGCCTGGTTCCGGCCTGGGCCTGGCGATCGTGCGGCAGGTGATCGAGGCCCACGACGGCACCATCAGCGTCGACGACACCGTTCCGGGCCCGGGCGCGGTGTTCACGATCCGATTCTGAGCAGGAGCACGGGCCAGTGGTGAGCACGGTCCACGTACCTGGGAGGTGACGGCCGCCTACGGAACGGCCTGAAGGGGCGACCCACCGATCACTGCTCCGTGCGGGCACCCGAGGCCCCTGTACCAGCCCCGCCGACGAGCGCCGGGGCGCCGGCCGAAAGAAGGGGAAGGGGATGGGCCGGCACCCCGACGAGAATCCCGTGCGCTGACACGAGACGGATCCTGCCTCTGCATTTCACGGCACGCTCTCGTCACCCCCTAGGGCCGAAGGTCCCGTGAGCCTCGTCCGAACGGCTCCCTTCGCTCGTCCGTCGCCGCCCACCATGCCGGGTTGCCCGCCATGCCCCCGTGTGGCCAGGTAGCGTGCCTGTCCCGGAGCTTGAGGGGAGTGGATGAACGGGGGCCTGGCACCAGCGAGGAGGGTCGGGACGGATCATCGGCGGATCCGGTGGCGGCAGCACGGGTCGACTGTGTTCGCGCTCTTCGCGACGTTCGCTCTCGTCGCGGCGGTGGTCGTGGCCTGGGTCGACGACGCCATCTTCAATGGCGACGAATTCGCTCGCCGCACGACCGCCATGCTCGAGTCGAGAACGGTCCGCCACGCCCTGGCGGAGGAGATCACCGACGAGCTGATCGAGGCATCGTCGGTGCTCGTCGAGTTCCGCTCCGTGCTCGTGACCGTGATCGAAGAGGTCACCGCGACGGACGGCTTCCGCGAGATCCTGTTCGACGCCCTGCGCGAGGCCCATCGCATCGTGTTCACCGAGGGCGGGCAGGACTTCTTCCTCAACTTGAGCAACTCGCTCGAGGTGGTCACCTCGACGCTCGAGATCATCAACCCCGAGGTGGCCGAACGCCTCCCGCAGAGCACCCAGTCGATCATCGTCGACGTTTCCGACCAGCTCAGAGCTCTCGGGCTGTGGCAGCTCGAACCGGCTCTCCCTCGGGACACCGCGGCGCTCCTGCTGATCGCGATCGGCGCGCTGGCAGGCACGGTCGCGCTCGACCCGCACCGGGCTCGCGGGTTCGTGAAGGCGGGGTTCGCGGTGGTCGGTGCGGGCATCGTGGTCGTGGGCATCACCACGCTCGTGCCGATCGCGGCCGGCGACGCCTTCCGCAACCCGGACCTGTCCCAGGCGGTCGAGGACGGCTCGGCGGCATTCATGGGCGATCTCCACACCTTCGGCTTCTGGCTCGCAGGCTTCGGTGCCGTGGCCATCGCCCTCGCCGCTGCGGTGGCGCCCCAGGGCCAGCCGGTCGATCCCGTGGAGCTGGCCCGGTGGGCTTGGGCCCGGGTCTCCGCCCAACAACAGGCCAGCCCCGGCCTCGAGGTTGCGAAAGGCCTGGCCATCATCGTCGCGGGCCTCCTGGTGGTCGGGCTGCGTGACGCGCTGGTGCCGATGCTGTTGAGCCTCACCGGCGCCTACCTCGTGTACCGAGGGCTGTTCCGCGTGCTCCAGATCACCGGCGCGCGCAGCCGCGCCGACGCCCGGGCCCGCTTCGCGCCCACCGCCGGGCAACGCAAGCTGCTCCGGCAGGGCACGGTCCTCGTCGGGGCGACGGCCATCGTCATCGGCGTGCTGGGGGCGGGGCTCTACGTGTCGTCCGAGCGGGCACGGGCCCAAGCGCGGGCGTCCACGGAGCTGCGATGCAACGGGTCGACCGAGCTGTGTGATCGACGTATCGACCAGGTCGCCTTCGCCGGCGCCCACAACGCCATGTCGGCCGCGTCCGATCCCGGTTGGTTGTTCGCCGAGAACCTGTTCGGGATCCCCCAACAACTCGAGTACGGGATCCGAGCGTTCCTGATCAAGACCCACTACGGGGTGCCGACCGGGGTCAAGGTGGGCGGCGCGGAGATCGTGGTCACGGACAAGGCGGCCGAGACCGCGGCCCGGCCCCGAGCCTCGGAGGAGGAGATCTCACCCGCAGCGGCCGCGAAGGCCCGTGAGATCGCGGCCAACGCCCAGGTGCCGAACGTGGGCAAGCAGGTGTACCTCTGCCACGTCTACTGCGAGCTGGGGGCCACGAAGTTCAGTGACGTGCTGGCCTCGATCAAGCGATTCCTCGCTCGCAACCCCCACGAGGTGATCATCCTCTTCGCCGGCGACTACATCACCACCGAGGACACACAGGCGTCCTTCCAGCAGGCGGGACTGCTCGACCGGCTCTGGCAGTACGACCCCGACCAGCCGCTGCCGACGCTCCGGCAGCTGATCGAGTCCAAGCAGAACATCCTCCTCTTCGAGGAGAACTCCGGCCCGCCCCCACCATGGAACGTCCAGGGCTACGGCCTCTGGCAGGACACCCCCTACACGTTCGCCGACCCGAGCCAGTTCAGCTGCGCGCCCAACCGGGGCCCGGCGAACGCACCGCTGTTCCAGATCAACCACTGGATCACCAACACCAAACCGCCATCGGTCGAGCAGGCACGGGAGGTCAACTCCTACGACGTGCTGATGGCCCGGGTCCAGCAGTGCCGGGCAGAGCGCAACCTGTTCCCGAACATCGTCGGGGTGAACTTCTACGACCAGGGAGACCTGCTCCGGGTCGTCGACGAGCTCAACAGGGTCGACTCAGACAGCTGAGCCTGCCGCCACCGCCGCGGCGCTCCAGCCCTGACAAGGGGCTTGCTCCCGGGCTCTCGACGGTCGAAGGTGGGTAGCGGTCGTCTCCCCCGCCCGTGAAGGAGGTCCCCATGGATGCAGCCACGACGAGCCAGAGCACGGTCATCCGCCTCGTCGGCGGGCCCCGTGGGGTGGACGGGTGCCTACTCGACCTGGCGATGAGCCCCCAGGACCGGGCCGACCTCGACGGTGAGCGCTTCGTGCGGGCCCTCTGCGGCTCGACCGTGACACCGCTGGCTGCCCTGCAGCGGCGATGCACCGACCGGCGCACCGCCGAGCAGCTCGCCGCCAGCTGGCGCGCGGTGGTGTTCCACGCCGCTGGCCGGCCCCGGCGCCATCGCCCCCGCCCCTTCCGCTACCAGGGCACCTACTCGCTCGAAGCCCTGCGCGACGAGAACGGCCGCTGGGGTCTCGCGGTGGCGGCGCGGCTCAACGGCGCGCCTGCCCCTGCCCCTCCGACCTCGGCCAGCACCTGGGCCGAGTTGGAATCCCTGGTCGACGAGGCAGCGGCGCGATTCGCCGCGGTCGCCAACCTGCTGCCCGACGGGCCGCTGGCCGAGCGCGCCCGGTCGATACGCAAGGCGGTGGGGACCTGCGTGAGTGACGCGGCGCGCCTGTGCGCGGTCGGCTCCGTCATCGCGCCCGACCCGGAGACCAGCGAACCACACGAGCAGGTCCGTGCGCTCATGGCCCGGGTGGAGGCACTCACCGGCACCATCGAGGTGGCGACCGCGCACCTGGTCGGCCTGCACCTCGAAGTGGGGGAAGCCGCCGATCCGGTGATCCCGTCCGCGTCGCTAGCGCAGGCGTGGTCCGAGATCGGCCATCCCGTCTGATCACCCGGCGCAGTCGGGTCCACCGAACACCCCTGCGACGCACGGTCGGCCAGACTCACACGGATGAGCGGACGTGACCTGGTCGTGCTCGGGACCGCCAGCCAGGTGCCGACCCGATCGCGCAACCACAACGGGTACCTCCTGCGGTGGGACCGCGAGGCCATCCTCTTCGACCCCGGTGAGGGAACCCAGCGCCAGCTCACCTTCGCCGGCGTGTCCGCCGGCCGCATCAACCGGATCTGCCTCACACACCTGCACGGCGACCACTGCCTCGGGCTGCCCGGGATCCTGCAGAGACTGGCCCTCGATGCGAGCGCGGATGAGATCCCGATCCACTTCCCCGCCAGCGGCGCACCCTACGTGGAGCGACTCTGCGACGCGAGCATCGGCCGCCGCCAGGCCGTGCGCCTCGATCCCGTGCCCGTGACCGGCGGCCTGGTCGAGGAGGGACCGCCACTGCGCATCACCGCCCTGCCCCTCGACCATCGGGTCGACACGCTCGGGTGGCGACTCGAAGAGCCGGCGAGCAGGCACTTCCTGCGATCCGAACTGGAGGCGCTGGGCCTCGCCGGTCCGGCCGTCGGTGAGCTGGAACGGCGGGGATGGGTCGAGCACGGTGGGCGCCGGATCAACGTGGAGGACGTGAGCGAGATCCGCCGCGGCATGGCCGTGGCGGTGGTCATGGACACCCGGGCCTGCGACAACGCGGTGGCGCTGGCGGAGCGCGCCGACCTGCTGCTGTGCGAGGCGACCTTCCTCGAGTCGGAGGTGGACCTGGCGGTCGGGTACGGGCACCTCACGGCCCGAGAGGCCGCCACGATCGCCCGCGAGGCAGGGGTCGGTCAGCTCGTGCTCACCCACCTCTCCTCGCGATACCCGAGCGCGGAGGGCCACCTGCGGGAAGCAGCCGAGGTCTTCCCGGATGTCGTGGTGGCGGAGGACCTCACGATCATCGACATCGCTCGGGCGCCCGAGGGCTGAGCCTGTGGTGCCGGGCCGTCAGCCGGACGTGCCTTCGAGGTGGTCCTTCACGGCGCGGGTCGCGCTCTCGTAGACCGGGGCGAGCAGGGCCACCACGTCGTCGGGACGGACGTCGCAGGCGTAGACCAGCAGCGACCCGTCGCCGTCCTCGAGCACGTCGACGGTGGCCAGGTGGTGCTCGGGCACCATCGGCCCCCCGACGATCGTGTACTGGAAGCGGCGCAGGTCGGGGTCGGACAGGACGACCCGCTCCTCGATCTCGATGCCCATCGTCGACACGGTGCGCACCTCACCGTCGAACGTGCAGGCGTCGACGCCCGGGAACCACGCTTCGAGGCCGCCGGCGTCGGACACCAGGGCCCAGACCTCGTCAGGTGAGCGGTCGATGCGGGCGTGATAGCGGATGGAAGCCATGTCGAAGTCCTCTCGCCGGATGCGGGCCGGCGGCACTGTAGATCGCCTGGTGACGGGCCCGCGATCGTGGGCGCTCAGACAGGGGCCCGCTCCACCCGACCGTCGGGGTACCGGGCGAAGCGGGTCTCGTCCCGGCCGTGCACCGGATCGTCGGTGGGCCACGGCCACCCGCCGAAGCCCGTGCGCCGGTAGTCCTCCAGCGCCTGCTGCACCCCGGCCCGGTCGTTCATCACGAACGGCCCGTACTGCGCCACCGGTTCCCGGATCGGTCGGCCCTGCAGCACGAGCACCTCCGCCCCGCTGGGCGCGGCGAGCTCGACGGAGACGTCGGGCTGGACGACCGCACCGGTGGCAGGCTCGACCGCCTCCCCCGCCACCACGAGCGGACCCCCGTCGAACAGGTACAGGGTGCGGATCGTGCCAGCGGACGCTGCCGGGGGCAGGTCGATACGAGCGCCGGGTTCGAGGCGTACGTGCCAGATGGCCACGTCGCCCTCGGGCCTGGCGGCCCATGAGCGAGGGGGAGGCGGCGGGGGCTGCAGGCCGTGCAACGCGCCGGCGATCACGGTGATCGCCGCCCGGCGCCCGGCTTCCTCCACCACGTGGCGGGGGATGTCTTGATCCCACAGCATCGCGAAGTACGGCTCGGCCATCTTGTCCGCGGCGGGCAGGTTCAGCCAGATCTGGAACAACTCGAGGGTGTTGGGCCCCTCGCGGTCCAGCAGGGGGAACATCTCGGCGTGCACCAGCCCGGAGCCGGCGGTGATCCACTGCACGTCACCGCGGCCGAACCGGGCCGCAGCCCCGAGCGAGTCGGCGTGGTCGATCACGCCACGGCGGACGTAGGTGACGGTCTCGAAGCCCCGGTGCGGATGGCCGGGGAATCCCGGGACGACGGTGCCGTGGTACATCCGCCAGCCGTCGATGCCCGCGAAGTCCATACCGAGCTCACGACCGTGCAGCGACGCTGCGGGGCCCATCTGCTCGTTCCCCGCGGGGTACTCGTCGAGGTGATGGACGCAGAACAGGAACGGGTCGAAGGTCGGCCACTGGAAACCGAGGGAAAACGCGTCGCGCAGCACGCCAGCCATCCCCGCCAGGCTACGGGGGGAGCCGCGTGAACGGCCGGTATCCGCGAGACTCCGGCCATGACGAGCTTCGAAGGTGTGATCGGTCCGAGCTGGCGGGAGTCCACGCCCTGGTGGGCACCAGAGGTCCGAGCGCCAGCGGGCGCGCCGAACGTACTGCTGGTGGTGCTCGACGACGTGGGCTTCGCCCAGCTCGGCTGCTACGGCTCGGACATCGCCACCCCGGTCATGGATCGCCTCGCCGCCGAGGGCGTGCGGCTGGCCAACTTCCACACCACCTCGCTCTGCTCACCGACCCGGGCCTGCCTGCTGACCGGACGCAACCACCACACGGTGGGCATGGGCCGCATCGCGGATCTCGCCATCGGATTCCCGGGCCACAACGGGATGATCGGTCGCGAGCATGGCTTCGCCTCCGAGATCCTCGCCGCCAACGGGTACCTGCCGATCGCCGTCGGCAAGTGGCACCTCACCCCCGAGGACCAGACCCACATGGCGGCCGACCGCAGTAGCTGGCCGGTCGGTCGAGGCTTCCAGCGTTGGTACGGCTTCCACGGAGGCGAGACCCACCAATTCGTGCCCACCCTCTTCGAGGACAATCACTGGGTGCCGCCACCGGCCGGGCCCGGGGACGGCTATCACCTGAGCGAGGACCTCGCCGACCGCACGATCTCGTACCTGGCGGAGCTGCGGGCGGTGGACGCCGACTCCCCGTTCTTCGCCTACCTCGCCTTCGGCGCCTGCCACTCACCCCACCATGCCCCTCCGGAGTGGATCGAGCGCTACGCCGGCCACTTCGACGGCGGCTGGGACCGCTGGCGGGAGACCACCTTCGCCCGGCAGCTCGAGCTCGGGGTGATGCCGCCCGGCACCGAGCTCTCCCCGCGCCCGCCGTGGGTGCCCGCCTGGGACGAGCTCGACCCCGAGGACCAGCGGGTCGCCGCGCGGTTCATGGAGTGCTTCGCCGGCTTCCTCAGCCACGCCGACGCGCAGATCGGTCGGGTGATCCAGTTCATCGAGCAGGGGCTCGGTGAGCTCGAGAACACGATGGTGATCGTCGTGTCCGACAACGGCGCGTCCTCCGAGGGAGGCCGGAACGGTTCGATCAACGATGCCCGCACCTGGAACGGCATCCCGGCGGGCCGCAAAGAGCTGCGGGCCCGGCTGGAGGAGATCGGAACCGCCAGCACGCACAACAACTATCCGTGGGGCTGGACCATGGCCGGCAACACGCCTTTCCGCCGCTGGAAGCGGGAGGTCCACGAGGGCGGCATCGCCGATCCGTGCATCGTGTGCTGGCCCGGGGGCCTCGACGCCGAGCCGTCGGCGGTGCGCCACCAGTACGCGCACGCCATCGACGTGCTCCCCACCATCCTCGACGCGATCGGCGTTGACGCTCCGGAGGCTCTCGGTGGGGTCCCACAGTCGCCGATCGAAGGCCGGAGTTTCCTGCCGGTGCTGCGGGACGGCCAGGCCCCACCGACGCGGACCACGCAGTACTACGAGATGCTCGGCAGCCGGGCCATCTACCACGACGGTTGGAAGGCAGTGACGTTCAAGCCGCTGGGGGGCCTCTACGACGACGGGCTGGACCCCGACGCGCCCTTCGACGACGACCGCTGGGAGCTGTACCACGTGGCGGTCGACCCGGCGGAGGTGCACGACCTGGCCGAGACGGAGCCCGACCAGCTGGCGGATCTGGTGGAGCGATGGTGGGCCGAGGCCGAGGCCCACCAGGTGCTGCCGCTCGACAACCGGCCGCTGGCCGCCCTGGAGGCACCCAGGCCCAGCCGTATCCGGGAGCGGCAGCGCTACGTCTACTTCCCGCACACCGCGCCGGTGCCCGAAGCGGTGTCGGTGCAGGTCCGCAACCGCAACCACGTGATGGCGGTGGAGGTGACCGTAGAGCCCGGGCGTGACCCCAGCGGGGTGCTGCTGGCCCAGGGGTCGGTGCTCGGAGGGTGGACGCTCTACCTGCTCGGCGGCGTGCTGCGCTACGAGCACAACGTGGCCGGCGCACAACGCCACCGGGTGCTCGGCGAGCATCCCCCTCTCCCGCCCGGCCGGCACCGACTGGGGTTCGAGTACACCAAGACCGCCGAGTTCGCGGGCATCGGCCGGCTCTACGTCGACGACCGGCTCGCCGGTGAGGGCGAGCTGCCGTTCACCACCCCGGCCCGGTTCTCGATCGCCGGCTCGGGGCTCACCTGCGGCTACGAGGTCGGCCCTGCGGTCTCGCTGGACTACGAAGCTCCGTTCCGGTTCACCGGCACCATCCACCGGGCGGTGATCGACGTGGGAGGCGACCCCTACCGGGACCTGCGGGCCGAGCTGGCCGCCATCCTCTCGTCCCAGTGAACTGAGAGCTCGGAGGCTCAGCGCGCCCGCAGCTCGAAGACCACCGGGAGCTCAGTGGACCAGCCGCGCACCGCTGGCGATGCCAGCAACTCCGGTTCGACCCGGGGTGGACCGAACCGCTCGACCAGGGCACGCAGCGCCTCCTGGAGCTCGACCCGGGCCAGGCCGGCACCGAGGCAGAAGTGGGCGCCCCAACCGAAGGTGACGTGATCCGAGGCGTTGGACCGGCAGATGTCAAAGCGCCACGGCTCGGTGAACTGGGCGGGGTCGTGGTTGGCGGTGACGAAGGAGACCATGAGCCGGTCGCCGGGCGCCAGCTCCAGCTCGCGGTGGCTCGCCGGCTCGATCACCAGCCTGGAGAGACCCGGCACGATCGGCCGGTGGCGCAGCACCTCCTCGACCGCCGCCGGGATGAGCGCCTGGTCGCGCCCCACGCGCTCCCACAGCTGCGGGTACTCGGCGAACGCAAGGAT
This sequence comes from Rhabdothermincola sediminis, assembly GCF_014805525.1. NCBI lineage: Bacteria > Bacillati > Actinomycetota > Acidimicrobiia > Acidimicrobiales > Iamiaceae > Rhabdothermincola > Rhabdothermincola sediminis. The sequence continues at coordinate 55,731 of NZ_JACFSZ010000017.1, forward strand.
CAGCTCCACGAGCTGCTGCTTGGTGGTCTCCGATCCGGCGAACACGAAGCCGGTGATCACCGCGATGACGTCGGTGTCGCCGAGCCGGTCACCGTCGAGGTCCACCTCCAGCAGGTGGGTGACGAGATCGTCGGCCGGCGCGCGCCGGCGCTGCTCGATGAGCGCCCGGGCGTAGTCGCGCATCGCCGCCGCGGTCTCCTCCACCGCCGCGAGGTCCTCGGGCGCCAGGGGGGGCATGAACGCCCGGGCGATGACGGTCGCCCATCGGGCCAGCCGGCCGGCGTCCTCGACGGGTAGACCGAACAGCACCGCGAACACCTCCGGTGGCAGGGGTGCGGCGAAGGACCCCACGAACTCGCACTCGCCTCCTTTCTCGGCGATATCGCCGGCGAGACGGTCGGCGGTCGCTGCGGCGACCGGGCGGAGACGCTCCACCTGCCGTGGGGTGAACGCGGCGGACAACAAGGCCCGGAACCGGCGGTGCTCCTCGCCGTCGCGGCCGAACAGTGGGGTGAACTGGGCGGCGGTCTCCGGCGAGACGCCACCGGCCACCATGTCCTCCACGAACGACCGGGCTGACAGGCGCCGGTCGCGCAGTACCTCGCGCACCCCGTCCATGCTCAGCACGAACGGCACCGGTTGGCCGTGCGCGTCGGCCCCCTTCGCGTACCAGTACGACTCGGCGAGCCGCCGCAGCTCGTCCTCGGGGTCCGCGAGGTACGCGTCCACGTCCAGCGTCGCCGGCGTCGGGTCATCGGCGTGCACCGGCGACACCGTAGCGATCGGTGGTCACTCCCGCGTCACGGCGGGCGGCCACACCGCTGAGGAATGCCGAGACGAACACCGAGACCGAGGATCGATCGAGTGCAGCAGGTCCTCGGGACCCGGCCCCGATCCTTCCTCCTCGAGGGTGTCCGCAGCCTCTCCGGGTCCGGGTGATCCATCCGGACACCCGCTCCGCTGGGGAGCACATCGCTCAGCGCGACTGCCATGATCGGCGGTCGCATCACCCCGGATCTGGGGTAGGAAGCCGGCGATGAGCGCCGCATCCTCCGGGGCTCGCTACCCGACGCCCGAGGTGGCCCGGCACCTCGTCGCGTACCTGGAGCGAACCACCGACCTGGTCGGGGTGGCCAACGAGCGGGGCGAGGTCGTCTACCTGAACCGCACGGCGCGGGAGCGCCTCGGCCTCGATCCTGCGGCCCGTCGCGTGACCACCGCAGACCTCTTCCCCGGCACCGTGTTCGAGCTCTACTACGAGCAGATCCGGCCGAGGCTGCTGCGCGGTGAGGCGTGGAACGGGTACCTGCCGGTACGGCGACGGAGCGAGGTCCCCCTGGAGATGTGGGTGACGATCGTCGGTGGCACCGGTCCCGGGGGTGAGATCACCTGGCTCGTCGTCTCGGCCCGGGATGTGACCGAATGGCGCCACGTCCGCGAGGAGCTGAGCCGCAAGGCCGCCCATGACGACCTCACCGGGCTCCCCACCCGGGCACTGCTCATGGACCGCCTCCACGTCGCGCAGGCACGAGCCCGGCGCACCGGAAGCCAGGTGGGAGTGATGTTCGTCGACGTCGACGAGCTCAAAGCCGTCAACGACCGTTACGGGCACCGGGCGGGGGACCAGGTGCTGGAGGAAGTGGCTCGACGGCTCCGCGACTCGGTACGGGCCATCGACACGGTCGCCCGGGTGGGGGGCGACGAGTTCGTGGTGCTCCTCGACGGTGTGAATGATGAGGACGAAGCTCGAGCGCTCGCCACCAGGATCCATGCGTGCCTGGAGGCCGAGGAGATGCGGGTCGGCGAGCACCGGGTCAACGTCTCGGTCAGCGTCGGCGTCGCGGTCGGCTCGGGTGACGACGACGGAGACCGGTTGCTGAGCGAGGCGGACGCCGCGATGTACCACGAGAAGGGCGAGCGCCGCTCGATCGCGCTCGGCACCAGTGCCGAGCACCTCGTCGATCTCCGGGCGGTCACCTCGCACGACGTCGCGGTCGCGGTGACCCAGATGGCGATCGTGCCCTACTACCAGCCGGTGGTGCGCACGACGACCGGCGCGCTGGCTGGTTTCCAGGCGCTCGCCCGCTGGGTGCGCGCCCGAGGCGAGCCCCTCGCGGCTCCCGACTTCATCGGGGTGATCGAGGGCTCCGCCGTGGCGTTCTCGCTGGACCTGGCGATGCTGCGCCAGGCTGCCCGTGACCTGGCGGCCAGCGGTCTCGCCTCCACGCTCTACGTGCACGTGTCCGCCGGGTTCTTGAGCAAGCCGGGCGTCGACCGCTTCGTCACCGAAGTGGTCGACCACGCTGGCCTCGATGCCGGGAGGCTGGCGATCGTCGTACCCGGGCAGCTGCTCGGGCACCGGGCGCTCGACGTGCAGGGCACGCTGGGGGCACTGCGAGAGGCAGGTGCTCGGGTGGTGCTCAACCTCCCCCACGGCATCCGGCCCGAAGCCCGGGCTCTATCCGGTGAGCTCTTCTCGGAGCTGCGGTTCGCTCCCGGCTGGATCCGGGCCCTCGACGGCCGGCCCCAGCTGGTGGCGGAGCTCGTCCGCTCGGCCCACGACCGGGCCTTGCTGGCGCGAGCGACCGCCGTGGAGGACGCGTCGCAGTTCCGACGGTTGCGTGAGATGGGCTGCGACCTCGCGGAGGGTCTCCACATCGGCGCACCCTCGGCGGACGCTGGCGCACCCCGGGCTGCTGTCCGACCCTCACTGAAGCCACACCGGCGCCGCCGATCGGCAAGGATGCAGGTGTGGAAGCCGCAGGAACCGAACCGGAGAGCGTACGGAGCTGGGAAGCGCGCGGACGGCGGGAGGTGCTCGCCGGTCACGAGGTGTTCGTGATCGACGCCGCTCCCACCGAGATCGAGAGCGGGCCCCCGCTGCTGGTGCTGCACGGCTTTCCCACCTCGTCGTTCGACTGGCGCCACGTCCTTCCAGCGATCAACCGCCACCGGCGGGTGCTGCTGCTCGACTTCGTGGGGTACGGGCTGTCCTCCAAGCCGGATCTCGCCTACACGATGGCCCTGCAGGCAGACGTGGCCCAGGCGTTCGTCGAGTCTCGTGGCCTCGAGGGCATCAGCCTGGTCACCAACGACATGGGGGACACGGTGGGCGGTGAGCTGCTCGCCCGCTCGCTGGAGGGCACCCTGCCGTTCGAGATCCTGCGCCGGGTCATCACCAACGGGAGCATCTACATCGAGATGGCGAACCTGTCCGACGGTCAGTTGTTCCTGCTCGCCCTGCCGGACGAGCGGCTGGCCAGCCCCTTCGACCCCGAAGGCACCGGGTTCCGAGCGGGCCTCACCCGGGTGTTCTCGGCCGAGCACCCGGCCAGCGACGAGGAGCTGGACGCCCAGTGGTGGCTCACCCGCCGCGAAGGTGGGGACCAACTCCTCCCCCGCCTGATCCGCTACATCGAGGAGCGCCGAGCGAACGAGGGGCGGTTCACCGGTGCCATCGAGGAGCACCCGTCACCCCTCACCGTCCTGTGGGGCGACCAGGACCCGATCGCGGTGTACGCGATGGCCGAGCGGCTGGTCGCGGCCCGCCCGGATGCCACGTTGGTCCGGTTGGAAGGTGTCGGCCACCTGCCGATGATCGAGACCCCCGCCGCGGTCGCCCGAGCAATCCTGGCCGGGACCTGAGCCGTGACGAGAGGAGCGCGATGAGCGAGCTCCGGGGAGACCAGGCGGTCCCGGCGTCGCCGATCTGGGACCTTGCGGACGCCTACGTCGAGCGCTCCTGCGAGCTGGACCCCATCAAGGCCACCGCCATCGGCGTGCCCGGCTACGACGACCGGCTGACCGACTACTCCCCCGACGGGGTGGAGGAGCGGGTGGCACTCGACCGCGACACCCTCACCCGGTTGGCGGCGATCGAACCCGCCGGCGGGCGCGACCGCATCGCGGCGGCGTTCATGACGGAGCGGCTCGGCACCTCCCTGGCATTCGCCGACGCGAGCGAGCACCTACGGGCGCTGCGCAACATCGCCAGCCCGCTGCAGTCCATCCGACAGGTCTTCGATCTGATGGGCCGAGCCTCGATCACCGACTGGGAGCTGATCGCCCGGCGGATGGAAGCCGTGCCAGCCGCGCTCGCCAGCCTCCGGGCGAGCCTGGCGGAGGGTCTCACCCGGGATCTCACCGCGGCCCGGCGGCAGGCCCTCGAAGCCGCGAAGCAAGCTCAGGCCTGGGCCGGCACCGGCGACCGACCATCCTTCTTCGAAGGCCTGCTCGCCTCGGTCGATCCCGACCTCGGGCTGCCGGCGGAGCTGCGCACCGAGCTCGACCAGGCAGCGCTCGAGGCGGCGATGGCCTTCGGGGAGATGGCCGGCTGGCTGCGAGACACCTACGCCCCGCAGGCTTCGGAGCGCGACGCGGTGGGTGCCGACCGCTACGCGCTGTTCGCCCGCGGGTCGCTCGGCGCCGACATCGACCTGCTCGAGACCTACGAGTGGGGCTGGGACGAGCTGGCCCGCCTCGAAGCCGAGATGGTCGAGGTCTGCCGGGTGATCGGCGCCGGGTCCACCATCGCCGAGACGATCGAGTGGCTCGAGACCCGCAGCGACCTGGCCATCGAGGGCGAGGACGCGCTCCGCGCCTGGCTGCAGGACCTCATGGACCGCACGATCGACGAGCTCGACGGGGTGCACTTCGACATCCCCGGTCCCGTCAGGCGGGTCGAGGCCATGATCGCACCCCCCGGCGGGGCCGCGGCGATGTACTACACGGGGCCCTCGGAGGACTTCAGCCGCCCGGGCCGCACCTGGTACCCCACGCTCGGCAAGACCCGGTTCCCGCTCTGGGGCGAGGTGTCGATCGCCTACCACGAAGGCGTGCCCGGCCATCACCTCCAGATCGGGCAGGTGCGGTACCTGCGTGACCGGCTCAATCGCTTCCAGCGCACCTCGGGGGTGTCGGGGCACGCCGAGGGCTGGGCGCTGTACGCCGAACGCCTGATGGAGGAGCTCGGGTACCTCGATCGGCCGGAGTACCGGCTCGGGTACCTGCGAGCCCAGGCCATGCGAGCCGTCCGGGTGATCGTCGACATCGGCATGCACCTAGAGCTGGCGATCCCGAGGGGTCAGGACTTCCATCCGGGAGAGCAGTGGACCCCGGAGCTGGGGCAGCTCTTCGTGAACGAGCGATCCCGCTTCCCGCTCGACTTCATGGCCAGCGAGATCGTGCGGTACCTCGGTTGGCCCGCTCAGGCCATCAGCTACAAGGTGGGAGAGCGGGTGTGGCTCAGAGCCAGGGATGAGGTGCGCCGCCAGCTCGGGGCCGGCTTCGACCTCAAGTCCTTCCACCGGTTCGCGCTCGACCTGGGGCCGATCGGCCTCGACCTGCTCCACGACGAGCTCGTCCGCTTCGGGGCCGAGACCCGACCGTGAGGTGCCGCCACCTCACGTCCCACCCCGCTCAGGGCCGAGGCCGGAAGCGGGGGATGCCATGGCCCGAGGCCGACCGGTCGAACACCACCTCCACCGGCTGGCCGATGGTCACGTCACCGGGGTCGCAGCCGACGATGTTCGTGAGCACCCGGGGCCCTTCATCGAGCTCCACCTGCGCGATCACGTACGGCACCACCTTCCGCCAGGGCTCCGGGGCCTGCCGGACCACGGTGAAGCTGTAGACGGTGCCCTGGCCGCTGGCTTCGAACCACGAGATGGACGAGCGGTGGCACTCGGGGCAGAAGCGGCGCGGGTACCAGATCACCGTGCCACAGCTGTCGCAGCGCGGCAGGACCAGCCGCCCCTCGGCGGTCGCACGCCAGAACGGCTCCGTCTCGAGAGTGGTCACCGGTTCGGGCGCGGGCAGCTCGCTCATGCGGCGGGCCTCCCGAGGATGAGCGTCGCCGCACCCGATCGGGTGGCGAGCGACCCACCGGTCCCGTGGACGAGCGCCAGCTCGCAGTCCGGCACCTGCAACGCGGGGTGAGCCTCGCCGCGGAGCTGGCGCACCGCCTCGATGATCTTGGTCATACCACCCCGGTTCCCGGGATGGTTGTTGCACAGGCCACCGCCGTCGGTGTTGAACGGCAGCCGACCGTGCGGTGCCTCGAGCGCGCCGTCGGCCACGAAGGCGCCTCCTCGGCCCTTCTCGCAGAACCCGAGATCCTCGATGGTCACCACCACGGTGATGGTGAAGCTGTCGTAGATCGACGCGTAGTCGATGTCGCGGGGCGTGACACCAGCCTCGGCGAAGGCGAGTGGTCCGGAGCGCACCGCCCCGGTCGTGATCAGATCGGCACGACCGTTGCGGGTGTGCTTGGCGGTCTCACCGTGACCGAGCACCTCGACCGTCTGGCGAGGCAGGGCACGGGCCACCTCGGGGCTCACCACTACCACCGCCCCACCGCCGTCGGTCACCACGCAGCAGTCCAGCAGGTGCAGCGGGTCGCAGATCAGCCGTGACTCGAGGACCTCCTCCACCGTCACTTCCTGGGGAAGGAAGGCGTGCGGGTTGTGCTTGGCATGCCGGGACGCAGCGACTTTCACCCACGCGAGCTGCTCGCTGGTGGTGCCGAACTCGAACATGTGGCGCTGGGCCACCAGGGCGTACTGGGAGACCGGCCCGGTGAAGCCCCACAACCACTCGAACCCGGTCTCGGGACCTTCCGTGCCGCGCCCGGCGACTCGCCCCCGGTCGCTGCGAGGCGTGCCCGCCAGGGTGATCAACGCCACCCGGCACGTGCCTGCTGCGATCGCGGCGGCGGCGTGGCCGACGTGCTGGAGGTACGAGGAACCCCCTGACTCGGTCGATTCGAAGTACGACAGGTGGTCGAGCCCCAAGTACTCGGCCATCGACAGCGGGCTCCAGCCAGGCGCCATCGAGTCGCAGAGGAACCCGTCGACATCCTCGAAACCCAGCCCGGCATCCGCGAGCGCACCCGCGGCCACCTCCGCGTGGATCTCGGCGAGGGTCCGATCCGGGATCTCACGCCTCGGGTGCTCGAAGACCCCCGCGATGTGTGCCACTCCCCCGGACCGCACCGTCGCAGTCTGCGAGAACGGGTGTGCGTCACGCAATCCGGCGGTCGCCAGCGCTCAGATCGGCTCGCCGGAAGGGCTGGAACGCAGGCCTGCCACCTCGAACTGACGGGCGACGTCCACCGGCGACACGATGCCCACGATCCGGTCACCCACGAGCACCACCGCCCGCCCGTCGGAGCACCCGGCCATCCGCGGCAGGAGCTCGAGCAACAGCTCGTCGGGGTGCGCGACCGGGACCTCGGCGGGAGGACAGGCGATCTGGTGGGCACGGATCGACCCGCGCTGGTCGGGGGGGACGAACTTCACCCGGCTGAGGGTCACCAGGCCTGCGAACCCCCCCCAGGAGTCCACGAGTGGGAAGGTCGAGTGCCGGCTGCGGAAGATGTAGTCGTCGAGCAGCTCGGCGACGGTGATGCCGGCAGGCACGGTGACCGGGTCCGGAGTCATCACGTCGCGCACCCGAACGCCTGCCAGCAGGTCGCGGGCCTGGGCCTGCTCCTCTTCCACCCGAGCGGCGGTGGTGAGGAACCAGCCGATGAACGCCAGCCAGATGCCACCCAGTCCCGCGCCACCGACGAACAGGAAGATGCCCAGCCCGATGAGGAACCATCCGAACACCTGGCCGGCGCGCGCGGCAGCGGTGCCCGCACGCCGGCGGTCGCCCCACACCTGCCAGAGCACCGCCCGCAGGATGCGCCCTCCATCGAGTGGTGCCGCCGGAGCCAGGTTGAACACCGCCAGGATCACGTTGATGCCGGCCAGCCAGACGAAGATGCCCATGGTGAGCTCGGCGATGCCGGCGAGCGCCAGCAATGCGGCCACCACGCCGAACAGCACGGCGGCAACGACGCTGACGAGGGGACCGACCCCGGCGATGCGCAGCTCCGCCCCGGGATCGCCCGGTTCGCCCTCCAGCTTGGCCACGCCCCCGAAGAGCCAGAGCGTGATGCCCTCCACCGCCACGCCGTTGCGCCGGGCGACGATGGCGTGCGACAGCTCGTGTGCCAGCAGCGACAGGAAGAAGACGATCCCCGCGCCCAGGCCGGCCGCGAGGTACACGAGACCGCTGTAGCCGGGGTAGAGCTCGGGGAAGCTGCCACCAGCCAACCCGAGCGTGATCAGCCCGAAGATGACGAGCACGCTCCAGTTGATCCCGACTCGCACACCGAAGATCCGCCCCAGGCTGAGACTCTCGGTCACGGTCCTCTCCTCCCCGGTGATCGTGGGTCCACGGCGCTCGCTCCTACCCGGCAGGGTGGTCGCCTGCCCGCTAGGGGCAGAGCGTTCGACGGGTTTGTCCGGTCCCCGACATGCGGGCACCGGACTGCTCCATTGTCCATCAGCGCCAGGCGGCCTGCCGGGTCGCGAGGTCGACCCCACGCCGAGGGCCGCTCTGGAGGCCACCGGCACGAGCCGCTCGCCCTCTCGCGAGCGGAGGGTCACCCAGCGAGTGCTGATCCAGCCGAGCCCATGAGGTCTAGGAAGTTGTCAGCGTGGAAGCGGCGGCGCACCTCCTCGGGTGCGTCCCCGAGCGAAGCCTCGAAGCGCTCGATCGGTCGGCGGCCGCCCTCCACGTGCGGGTAATCGGAGGAGAACAGGCACACCTCGGGACCCGCCTGCTCGATGATCCACCCGAGGTCCTCGGTCGGATAGGGCGTGAACCGGACCTGGCGCCTCACGTACTCGCTCGGTCGCAGCGACAGCCGCCGCAGCCGCTCCTCGTGGCGGGCGAAGGCCTCGAGTGCGGACTCCATCTGGCGCATCCACGACGGCACCCAGATCGCCCCTTGCTCGATGACGCCGACCCGCAGGCCGGGGAACCGCTCCAGGACGCCGTCGAAGATCATGGTGGCGATCGTCTGGGCCGGCGGGCCGGGGATGCCCATGTAGTCGACGGAGCGGAAGTTCTCCTCGCCGCCGTGGAAGTCCGGCGGGACGGGCAGGCCGTTGTCGAAGTAGTGCCGGTCGATCAGGTCGCCAGTGCCGCCCACGTGGAACACGATCGGGAGTCCGGCTTCTTCCGCCTGCGCCCACACGGGATCCAGACCGATGTGGCTCGGCGCGTGCCCGGGTGGGCAGCCCGAGGCCACGAGCAGCGCAGACGGCGGTTGTGGAACGTGTTGAAGACCAGCTGGCTGGAGAAGCCGAGCAGGTCCAGGGTGCGGGGGCGATCCTCGGCCACAAACGAGCCCGTGGCGGCGAAGTTCTTCCGCAACACCGCCCGGTGCTGTAGGGCATCTGCCTCACCCCTGAGGACCAGTCTCCCGCAGAGCTGATCCCCGCGAGCGGTTGGGAAAGCACCTTTTCCCGAATGGCACAGCTCGACGGCCCGAGCGAGGCTGGAGCGGCAAGGGGATCGCTCGCCAGGGGGGCACATGCAAGTCAGGGTTGACGGTGACAAGTGCCAGGGCCACAACCGGTGCTACGCGCTCGCGCCGGATCTGTTCGACGTCGACGACTACGGCTACGCACACGAACTGAACGACGGCGTGGTGCCTGCGGGGCGGGAGGAGCAGGCTCGGCTGGCGGCCGCGAACTGCCCCGAGTTCGCCATCACGATCGAGGACGACCTGTGAGCGGTCACCATCCACCGGTCACCGACTGGGCGACCGACTTCGACCACACCGATCCGGCCTGGGCTGCCGATCCGTATCCGATCTGGGCCGAGCTGCGCGAGCGCTGCCCGATCGCCCACTCGGATCGCTACGGCGGCGTGTGGTTGCCGACCCGCCACGAGGACGTGGCCGCCATCGCGTACGACACCGAGCACTTCACCTCCCAGAGCGTGATCGTGAGCGAGGGTCGCCCGATGATCCCCGCGCCGCAGGGCATCGCCCCACCGATCTCCTCCGACCCACCCTTCCATCACGAGGCGAGGCGCCTGTTGTTGCCGGCCTTCTCACCCAGAGCCATCGCACCGCTCGAGCCGTTCACCCGGGATTACTGCCGCGAGCTGCTCGACGCGGTCGACGGGCAGGAGGTGGTCGACGCCGCGAAGGAGTACGCGCAGCACATCCCGGTCCGGGTCATCGCCAAGATGCTCGGATTTCCGCCCGAGGACGCCGACCAGTTCCGCGAGTTCGTGCACAACGCGCTCGAAGCGGTGGACCTGCCGGTGGAGCAGCGCATGGCGAACTTCGAGAAGCTCGACGAGTACCTCGGTGAGCAGGTCCGCGATCACCTCGAGAACCCGCGTGACGACCTCACGACGTTCCTGCTCCGAGCGGAGATGAACGGTGAGCGTCTCAACGCGGACCACGTCCGGGGCTCCATCGCGCTCCTGCTGATCGCCGGCATCGACACCACCTGGAGCGCCATCGGCGCATCGATCTGGCACCTGGCGCAGCACCCCGATGACCTGCGGCGACTCGTGGCGGAACCGGAACTGATGCCCACCGCGGTGGAGGAACTGCTCCGGGCCTACGCGCCGGTGACGATGGCTCGCTTGGTGAAGGAGGACTTCGAGTTCAACGGGTGCCCGATGCGGCGCAACGAGTGGGTGCTGTTGCCCTTCCCGGCGGCCAACCGCGACCCCGAGGTGTTCGACCGGCCGGAGGAGGTGGTCATCGACCGGGCCGAGAACCGCCACGCCGCGTTCGGTCTGGGCATCCACCGCTGCGCTGGATCGAACCTGGCCCGCATGGAGCTCCGGGTCGCGCTGGACGTCTGGATCGAGCGGTTCGGCCGCTCCGGCTTCGAGCTCGCCGACCCTGCTGCCGTCACCTGGTCCGGGGGCCAGGTGCGAGGCCCGCGGACCCTGCCGGTGCGGATCCACCCCTCGTAGCGGTCACCCGCCAGGCCGGGGGCCCACCGCGACCGGGCTGGCACACCCACCCGTCCCCCCCGTCAACGGGGCATCAGGTGACGGGCGCTGTAGACGGGCAGATCGAGGAAGGTCAGCACTCCCGGGTCGGCTTCCACGACGTGGGGGATAGCGTTGATCACGTGCATGGCCGTTGCCAGGCAGCCCGCATGGTTGTGGTCACCGACGTGCGAGGAGAGCTCGAGGTCGATCCGGACGCAGGGCTCGCCGTCGATGTGGATGCGATAGCCGCTGCCCTGGGGCCAGCTGGGCGCGTCCTGGTCCCGTAGCCGAGTGACGTGCTCGACGACGATCCGCGGCTCGTCACCGATCATCCCCCTGATCTCGAATCGCATGCCCGAGATGGTTCCCTTGCCGATGGTGCCGGAGGCGATGTCGAACTCCTCGTCGGCGTGGATGACCTCGTGCTGCTCCGTGATGCCGTCGAGCTCGACATCGAGCGCCGCGGCCACCATCTCGATCACCGGCCCCCACGCCAGGGTCGTGGAGCCCGGTGCCAGCAGCAACGACGCCGACGTGTCGGGCTTCCCGAAGCCCATGATCTCGAACATGGTGAACGGGTTGTCCCAGGTCGCGTAGTTGACGATCTCCATCATGCGGACGGTCCGGACCTCTTTGCAGAGGGCGAGCGCGCCGACGGTGATGCCGGCGTTGCCGTAGCCCGGGTCGATGCCGGAGGTGTAGATCGAGCTGCCCCCTTCGACACAGGCCGCCTGCAGCCGCTCGTGGACCCCGGGCCCGGCGGCCTGGGGGTACAGCAGGGGCACGTACGAGGTGTTCACGACGTTCTTGCCGGCCGCGAGCATCCGGCACAGGTCGTCGATCACGCCCTCGGGCCGGAGATCGGAGTTGGCCATGTAGCAGATGCAGTCGGCATCGGTGTCGTAGAGCAGTGCGTCGGCGTCCTGGGTGGCGATCACACCCACGGGGTCGCTGCCACAGATCTCCCCGGCGTCACGACCGGCCTTGCGGTCCGAGTGCACCCACAGCCCGACGAGCTCGAGGTCGGGGTGGGCAGCGATGGCCGGCACCGCGTGTACACCGACCGTGCCCGTCGCCCACTGGATCACGCGATACGTCATGGTCTCCCCCGAGAGATGCCGGCTGTCGAACGGACGAGCGGTCACCGTACACGGGTACGAGCCGGCCAGGGTCCGACCGTGATCATGCCGCGGTCGGGTGCCGCGCTGGGGTGGAGGCCGTCTCGCCTGCACAGCTCCGCGAACCAGGCCGCGTCGCGCACCGCGCAGCCTTCCGGGTCGTTGTTGAAGTACACGTACACGTCCTCGCCCAACGCCCAGAGGCTCGCGATCCGGTCCACCCAGGACTGCAGCGCCGCCTCGCCGTAACAGGGCCTCGGCGCGGCGGTTCCGTGGTGGAGTCGCAGGTAGCCGAAGCTCGCCGTGCGCTCCAGGGGCTCCTGCGGTCGACCGTCGCGATCGGTGAGCACCAGCGCCGCGCCCCGCTCTCGCAGCAGGTCGAAGGTGTCACCGACCAGCCAGCTCCGGTGTCGCAGCTCGACCGCGACCCGGTGCGACCGGGGCCACACGGACAGGAACCGCTCCAGCCGGCCGAGATCGATCGGGAGGTTGGGCGGGAGCTGGACGAGCACCGGCCCGGTCTTCGACCCGAGTGGTCGGCTGCGCTCGAGGAACCGGCGGACAGGCTCGTCCGGATCACGCAACCGCTTGACGTGAGTGAGGAAGCGGCTCATCTTCAGCGCGAAGACGAAGCCCGCCGGCGCCGCGTCGTGCCACTGCTGGAACCTCGAGGCCTCAGGCAACCGGTAGAAGGTGTTGTTCACCTCGACGGTGTCGAAGCAGGAGGCGTAGTGCTCGAACCACTGTCGCTGGGGTAAGCGTTCGGGATAGAAACGACCTCGCCAATGGCGATACTGCCAACCCGACGTCCCGACCCAGACCGTCACCGGGGCTGCCCTCGTCCCCCACCGGTGGCGGAACACCCTCCTGCGGTCGAGATCACCTCGTCGATCAACGGTGTCGTTCCTTCCCGTGATTTTGCCGGGCCTCTACCCAGCTTCGAGCGCACCGGCCCCCTGTGACCATCACGTCGGTCGGCGAGAGCGACGAGCACCGCACGTGCTACCAATGCATCAACGGCCCGGTACCCGTCCACTGCCAGCACAGGGAGGTCGCGATGAAGGCCTTGCAGCTCACGAGGTGGAAAGCATCACCCGAGCTCGTCGAGCTGGACGAGCCCGAGCTCGGCCCGGGGCAGGTGGTCGTGCGCATCGGCGGAGCAGGCGCGTGCCACTCGGACCTGCACCTGCTGCACGACTTCGACGAAGGCATGCTCCCGTTCGACCCACCGTTCACCCTCGGCCACGAGAACGCCGGTTGGGTGCATGCGATCGGGGAAGGGGTGAGCTGGCTCGAGGTCGGCCAGCCGGTCGCGGTCTACGGGCCGTGGGGGTGCGGTTGGTGCAAGCGCTGCCGGCTGGGGATGGAGAACTACTGCGAGCGCCAAGGGGAGATCGGGGTCTTCGGTGGCGGTCTCGGTCTCGACGGCGGCATGGCACCGTTGATGCTCGTGCCCTCCTCCCGCCTGCTGGTCCCCCTCGACACGCTCGACCCGGTCGACGCCGCTCCGCTGACCGACGCCGGGCTCACGCCCTACCACGCCATCAAGCGATCACTGCACCTTCTCGAGCCCGGCTCGACCGCGGTGGTGATCGGCATCGGCGGGCTCGGGCACCTCGGCGTGCAGATCCTGCGGGCGCTGACCGCCGCTCGCATCATCGCCGTCGACACCCGCGACGAGGCGTTGCGGCTCGCGTCCGAGAGCGGTGCCGACCACACGGTCACACCAGGTGCCGACGCCGCCGATCAGATCCGCGACCTCACTCGGGGTCGCGGCGCGGACGTGGTCCTCGACGTCGTCGGCTCCGATGACACCTTGTCCCTCGCCACCGCGGTTTCTCGCCCCCTGGGCCACGTGACCCTGGTGGGCATCGCGGGCGGGAGCATCCCGTTCAGCTTCTTCAGTCAGCCCTACGAGGTGTCACTGGCCACGACGTACTGGGGGTCGATCACCGAGCTGATGGAGGTGATCGCCCTGGCGGAAGCCGGCCACCTGCGCCCCCACGTCACCCGCTTCTCCCTGGACGAGGCGCCGGCGGTGTACGAGAAGCTGGCCGCAGGGGAGATCGCCGGCAGAGCTGTCGTCTCGCCGACGGGAAGCTGACCACGAGAACGGGGATCGCCGCGAAGAGTCCGCCCCCTTGCATCTCGGCTCGATCACTCCTCGGCGATGGTGGCGAGGACGTCGAGTCGGCCGGCTCGCCAGGCCGGGAGCAGACCGGCGACCACTCCCGCCGCGATCGCGGCCCCGGCGACGAGCCCCACACCGCCCACCGGCACGTCGACCGCGATGCGCTCGTCGAAGGGCAGCGTCTCGACCATCGCCCACCCGAGCGCCACCCCGACGATCGCCTCCTGGAGCACGGCGGCGCCGAGCTGGCGGCGCCGCGCACGGTGGCCGCCACCGGCTCACCGGCGACCACCATCGTCACCTGGTCGCCGACCGTGAAGGGCCCCTCCCGGGCGGCGGTGAGATCCACCACCGCTTCCCAGGCGCGCTGTGGCCGGCGCCCTTGGGTGAGCACCCATGGGTCGAGCTGCTCGGCGTCCGGCCAGTCGAGTACGAACGAGGACTGGCCGACTCGCGGATCCCGTAGGGGACGGCCGCCGGCGCCGAGGACGCGCACGTCGGCTTCGATCGAACCTTCCACGGCGGCCACGCCGTCGATCGCGGCCAGCGCGTCCACCAAGCCGGCGTCGAGGCGGTCACGGCGACCCTCACCGCCCGCGCCGATGGTGCGGTCGGAGCGGACCACCACGTCGATGTGGCGGTAGGTGTCGGTCCAGATCTCCCCGAGGCTCACCCGTACCGTGTCGCCCAGCACCTGGGTGCCCGACATGAACGACACGCTCAGCAGCACCGCCAGACCCGTGGCCAGGAGACGGACCCGGTGGGCGAGCACGCCTCGCAACGCCACCCGGTCCATCGCCATGCGCCCAGCATGCCGGAACGGGACCGGCAGCCGGCAGCAGGGATCAGGGCGTGACGATCGGGAAGTGCGGGTCGAACGAGTCGAACAGCCCCAGCAGCTCGGCCAGCACACGGGTATCGCCGTCGGTCTCCGCCCGGCCTGCGGCCACCGCATCGTCGAGGGGGAGCAGCCCGAAGAGCAAGGCGGCGAGATCGAGCCGTGAAGCCTTGATGATGAGATCCGGTCGGTCCAGCGGCACCCCCCGGCGGTGGTGCAGCACCGCGTTCGCGACCCACAGCGCGTAGGTCACCGGCTCCGCGCCCCGCTCGTCGACCACCAGCTCGATGCCCAGCGAGATCCCGGCGGCCCGCTCGCCGTCGAGGCGCACCGTGAGGGCGTCGAGGAGCAGCTCGAGGGGCATCACCCGGACCATCCCGAGCGAGAAGCCCCGGCCGGGCGCTTCCGCGATGCCGTCTCGGAGCTCTTTCGCGCCCATGAGGTAGAAGTTGCGCCACGCCGCGGACTCCGCCTGGTAGCCGAGCTGTTCGAGCGCGTCGGCTTGCAGGAGCCGGGCCTCGACGTTGTCGGGCTCGGCGAACACGACCCGATTCACCACCTCCGCCACCCACCGGTAGTCACCCCGCTCGAAATCGGCCCGGGCCCGCTCGAGCACCGCCGCCGCGCCACCCATGTACTCGACGTACCGGCGGCTCGCTTCCACCGGCGGGTGGGGGTGCAGGTTCGCCGGGTTGCCGTCGAAGAAGCCGAGGTACTTCTGGTAGACGGCCTTCACATCGTGGTTCACGGTGCCGTAGTAGCTGCGCGAGTACCACTCCTTGGCGAGCGCGGCGGGCAGCTCCAACATCTCGGCGATCTCGAGCATCGTGTAACCCTTGTTCGCCAGCCGCAGCGTCTGGTCATGGAGGTACTGGTACATGTCACGCTGCTTCTCGAGGTACTCGAGGCACGCCTCGCGACCCCAGACCGGCCAGTGGTGGCTGGTGAACACCAGGTCGGTGCGGTCGAGGTAGCGCACGATGGACTCGTCGAGATAGCGCGCCCACGCCTTCGCGTCGCGCACCTCCGCACCCCTCGGCGTGTAGAGGTTGTGGAGGTTCCTCGAGCAGTTCTCGGCCATGCACAGGGCTCGCAGCTCGGGGAGGTGGAAGTTCATCTCCGCCGGCGCTTCGGTCCCCGGGGTGAGCTGGAACTCGATCTCGACGCCGTCCACGGTGAGCACCTGACCGGTCTCGACGATCTCGTCGGTCGGGGCGAGGATCGATGACGAGCCGAGCGAGAGGGACTTGCCCAGGCCGGCGTCGACCTGGCCCCGTGGACCCCGGGGGAGGAGCGCGCCGTACATGTAGCTAGCCCGGCGACCCATCACCGCGCCCGCCAGCACGTTCTCGCTGATCGCCGAGCGGAGGAACCCCACCGGGGCGATGATGCGGGTGCGGCCGGCCAGCACATCCTCGACCGAGGTCACCCCCTCCACGCCGCCGAAGTGGTCCGCGTGCGAGTGGGTGTAGACCACCGCGACCACCTCCCGCTCGCCGAGGTGGCGGTTGACCAGGGCCAGCGAAGCCCGGGCCGTCTCCGCGGAGACGAGTGGGTCGACGACGATCCAGCCGCGCTCGCCGCGAAGCACCGACATCACCGACAGGTCGTAGCCGCGCACCTGGTAGAGACCATCGGCGATCTCGAACAGCCCGTGGTGCATGTTGAGCCGGGCGTGCCGCCACAGGCTGGGGTTCACCGTCGGCGGAGCCTCCTCGACCTCGAGGAACGCGTAGGGCTCCAGATCCCAGACCGATCGCCCGTCGCCGGTGGTGATCACCGGGGGATCGAGAGCGGCGAGGAAGCCGCGGGTCGCGGCCTGCCGGTCTCGGTCGTCGTCCCAATCGAGCCACCCGCTGGCCCGGACGCGCTCGTTCGCCTCACGGGTGGTCTCGGTCGCGTCCTTCGGCTCGGTCGTCACGACCCGCTCCTCGTGGTCGGCTCGGTCGTGGTGACCGTAATCGAACGCGGAGCCGCAGCGACCCATGGGTAGCCGGCCCGCCGGCTGGGCATGAGCACCCGGGCATGGGGGAACGACCCGCCTCAAGCTCACGCATCGTTCGTCCGACATTCCATGGTGGCGGATCCAACTCGGCCCGCAGGGCCGTGGAGCAGGGGAAACATCATGAGCGGAGCGAGTGACCATGGCCTGCTGGCGTTCCGCGCCGACCCCGACAACCCCACCTACTCAACCATCGCGTGGCAGCTCGTGGGACTCGCGGTCGGCGGCGTCGTCGTGGCGCTGGCGATGATGCCCCTGCTCCCCGACCTCACGCTGCGGCCGGGCTGGCTGTGGTCGGGCCTCGTCATGTTGGCCGTGTTCCTGGTGCTGCTCCGGCGCGAGGCCGTCCACCTCTTCCGCTCCGGCGGGCGGCGGGTCACCAGCCCACGGATGGCCATGGCACTCGTGCTGCTGTGCATCGCCATGATCGGGTGCCTCGCCGTCGGTCTCGACGCTCCCACCACCTACCGGCCGGCGTTGTTGCTCCCCGTGCTCGTGGCCGCGGTGATCGGCAACCGGGCGATGCTCGCCACCGCCTTCGCGCTCGCGGTCCTCGTCGCGCTGGCCACGGCGACGATCGATGACACCTCCGGGCGATCGCTGGTGGCGCTGGCCGCCACCACCATCGCGCTGTGGGGCAGCACCACGCTCCTCGTGTACGCCCTGGCCCGGGCCGCGATCGACGGCATCGGGAACTCGCTGCGGCTGGCGTCCATCGCGGCGATCGCCAGCCAGGTCGACGACGACGAGGAAGGCCTGCGCCTGGTGCTGCCCGAGCTGCTCGCCGTGGTGGGAGCCGACCATCTGTGGCTCCTCCGGGTGCCCCATGACGGTGAACCGGTGGTCGCCGCGGCGGCACCCGATCCCGGCGCGACCGGCTGGGCGGAGCCCTTCGACCTCGAGCAGGTCATCGCCGACCGGCTCACGGTCACCCACCGTTCGGGGGGAGCGGCGTTCGTGGCCGAGCAGCTCGACGGCGACCTCGTCCTGGTGGTGTCCCGGCGCTGGAGCCCCTTCGGCGAGCGTCTCGTCGCTCGCGCCATCCTCGACCGGGCGGTCACGTCGCTGCGGCTGCTGATCGACCGCGGCGAGATCCTCAGTCGGCTCCGTGAGCTGAGCACCCTCGACGAGCTGACCGGCCTGCCGAACCGCCGAGGCTTGACCGCCCGGCTCGAACTCGAACGAGCGAGCGCGGCGCGCACCGAGCGGCCCTTGTGCATCGCCATGGTGGACCTCGACCGCTTCAAGGCCTACAACGACGACTTCGGGCACCTGGCCGGCGACGACGTGCTGCGACGTGTCGCCACGCTGCTTCGCGAGCGGCTCCGGGCCACCGATCTCGGGGCGCGCTACGGCGGCGAGGAGCTGTGCCTGGTGCTGCCCGACACCGACCTCGCCGGTGGGGCGGCGCTGGTCGAGGACCTGTTGGCCCGCGTCCGCCAGCTCCCGGCCGAGCGGCCGGTCACCTTCTCCGCGGGGTTGGCCCAGTGGGACGGCCTCGAGAGCATCGACGAGCTCCTGAGCCGGGCGGACCAAGCGCTCTACCGGGCCAAGCGGGACGGACGTGACCGGGTCGAGGTGACCGCAGGCACCACCCCCTGAGCTCTCCGGACCCCCGACCCCAGCCGATTTGGGCCCGGCGCCACCGCTCAGCAGCATGGTGGATCCTGCCAGGACCTCGCACCGGGCGGCGCACCGGTGCAGGGAGGGCCGACGCTCGGGACGAGGAGTGGCCTCGGGATGTTCAGACGGATCGGATCGTGGTGCCACGACCATCGACGGCTCGTCGTGGTGTCGTGGGTGGCCGCCCTGCTCGTGAGCAGCGCTCTGTCGAACGCCGTCGGCAGCGGGTTCCGGCAGGAGTTCAACCTCCCCGACGTCGAGTCCAAGCAGGGTCTCGACCTGCTCGAGCAGGACTTCGGAGGCCGCGGCACGGGCTTCGTGGGCACCATCGTCTTCTTCGCCGATCGAGGCGTCAGCGACCCCGCGGTCCGGGATCGGATGCAGGCCCTCTTCGACGACGTCGCCCGCATCGACGGGGTGGCCCGGGTGCAGAGCCCCTACGCCCCGGGCGGCGAGCGGCAGATCTCGGCCCGAGGCCCGTCCGCCGGGAAGATCGCGTTCGCTGACGTGGAGCTGCGCGACGACGTGGACTTCGACCGGGCGGCGGAGATCCGCGACCGGATCCGAGCCGAGCAACCCCGGCTCGACGGGCTGCAGATCGAGCTCGGGGGTTCCGTGTTCGCCGACTTCGACGAGCCGTCGTCAGAGATCCTGGGCCTCGCCTTCGCCATCGTCATCCTCATCCTGGCGTTCGGCTCGGTGCTGGCGATGGGCCTACCCGTGGGCGTCGCGCTGTTCGGGATCGGCGTCGGCACCGCGATGGTGACGCTCCTCAGCAACGTCCTGGCCGTGCCCGACTTCTCCACCATCCTCGGGGTGATGATCGGTCTGGGTGTAGGCATCGACTACGCGCTGCTGATCGTCACCCGCTTCCGGGAGCAACTCCACATCGGCCATCGGGTGGGCGACTCGGTGGCCATGGCCATCGACACCGCGGGGAGGTCCGTGCTGTTCGCCGGCATGACCGTCGTGATCTCCCTGCTCGGGATGGTCCTCATGGGGGTCAACTTCGTCCAGGGCCTGGCCGTCGCCGCCGCCGCGGTGGTGGGCATCACCGTCATGGCGTCGCTCACCTTGCTGCCCGCCTTGCTCGGCTTCGCCGGCGAGCGGGTGGAGCGCACCCGCTGGAGGGGCCTGCTCGCCGCGGGCATGGTGGCCGTCGCGCTGGTGGGCATCGGGCTCGGCGTCACGCCACTGGTGCTGGGCCTGCCGGTGGCCGCGATCGTCCTCGTCGCCGGGCTGGTCGCGCCGCCGCTCAAGCGCGAGGTCCCCCGCCGCCCTCCGAAGCCCCGGCAGCGGACCACCGCCTACCGGTGGAGCCGGATCATCCAGCAGCGGCCCTGGCCGTTCGCCGTGGCGGGGGTGCTCTCGCTGATCGTCCTGGCTCTCCCGGTGCTCGGGCTGCGGCTGGGCTTCTCCGACGAGAGCAACTTCGCCGAGGAGACCTCGACCAGGCGGGCCTACGACCTGCTCGTCGAGGGGTTCGGACCGGGGTTCAACGGTCCACTGATGCTGGTCGCGGAGCTCCCTCCAGGCACCGACCCCGGCGGGCTGAGCCCGATCACCGAGGCCGTGGGGCGCGACCCGGGCGTGGTCTACGTGTCCCCGCCGCAACCGAACGACCCGGCGAGCCCGACCGCGGTCCTCTGGACCGTGGTGCCCACCAGCGGGCCGCAGGAGAAGCCCACCACCGAGCTGGTGAACCGGCTGCGCAGCGAGGTGCTGCCGCCCGCGGAGGACCAGGTCAGGGTGCAGGTGGCCGTCACCGGGCGGGTCGCGGTCGCCATCGACTTCGCGAGCTTCCTGTCGTCGCGCCTGCCCTACTTCTTCGCCGCCGTGCTCGCGCTGTCGTTCCTCCTGCTCATGGTGGTGTTCCGCTCGGTGCTCGTGCCCTTGAAGGCCGTGATCATGAACCTGCTCTCGATCGGCGCTGCCTACGGCATCGCCATCGCCTTGTTCCAATGGGGCTGGCTGAGCGATCTCACCGGCGTGCAGCCCGCCCCCATCGAGCCGTGGGTACCGATGATGCTCTTCGCCATCGTGTTCGGGCTGTCCATGGACTACGAGGTGTTCCTGTTGTCGCGGGTACGGGAGGAGTGGCATCGCACCGGCGACAGCCGCGCGTCGGTCGCCGACGGGCTGGCGGCGACCGCGAAGGTCATCACCGCCGCCGCCGCGATCATGGTGTTCGTGTTCGGCAGCTTCGTGCTCGAGCGCGACCGGCTCGTGAAGCTCATGGGTACCGGGCTGGCCACCGCGATCCTGCTCGACGCCACCGTCGTGCGGATGCTGCTGGTGCCGGCGACCATGGAGCTGCTCGGCGATCGCAACTGGTGGCTCCCCCGCTGGCTCGATCGGATCATCCCCGACGTCGACGTCGAAGGACACGCCGGCGAGCCACCACCCGACGAGGAACCGGAGCCCGGCGAGCGTCGACCCGAACCGGTCGGCGCGAGCTGAGCGCTGCCACACTGGCAGCCATGCGATTCGGACTCGACCTCGCCCAGCAACGCATGCCCTTCACCGAGCTGATCGCTCGGGCCCGCTTCGCCGACGATGCCGGCTTCGACGGGATCTGGGGCTTCGACCACTACCAGCCGATGTACGGCTCCGGCCCCGGCGAGTGCTTCGAGGGCAACACGACCTTGGCCGCCCTGAGCGGGCACACCAGCGGGGTACGACTGGGCTTGCTGGTCACCGGGGTGACCTACCGCCATCCCTCGGTGCTCGCCGCGGAGGCGATGACCATCGACCACGCGTCAGGAGGGCGGCTGGAGCTGTCCCTCGGCGCTGCATGGTTCGAGCCCGAGCACCGCGCCCTCGGCATCCCCTTCCCTCCCACTGCCGAGCGCATCGAGATGCTCGACGAGGCGTTGACCATCATCAAGGGTCTCCTCGGCGGGGACGACTTCTCCTTCGAGGGACGCCACTGGACGATCGAGCGCGCCCGCCTCCATCCCCTACCGGTCCAGCGACCGCACCCACCGATCTGGGTGGGCGCCAGCGGTGAGCGGAAGATGCTGCCGCTCGTGGCCCGACACGCGGACGTGTGGCACACCTTCGGTGACCCTCCCACCATCGCTCGCAAGGCCGCGCTGCTGGACCGGTTCGCCGAGGAGCAAGGCCGGGACCCTGCCACCATCGCCCGTGCCGCCTCGCTGAGCCTGTCGGAGCCCTGGCCGGAGGTGCGAGCGAACGCCGAGGCGCTGGCCGCCACCGGAGTCGGCTACCTCGTGTGCGGGTGGCCGAGCGAGGGCCGCTCCCGGGTGGAGGAGTTCGTCGAGCAGGTCATGCCTGACCTGCGGGGCGCCTGAGCGCCTCGATCTCCTCCGGAGAGCTCGACCACTCGGGGTGCGCGGCCCAGGAGCGAGCCCGCACGGTCGCCGTTCGCCCTCCCGGCGCCAGCGCGAGCACCTCGTCGAAGCCCTCCCGCAAGCAGTCGAGGAAGACGTCGGCGTCGGGAACCGCTCCGGCGTCGGTCGTCACCCCCACGCAACACGTGCCCGCGTAGGACATGAGCGTGATGTTCGCCGAGGAGCCGATGGTCGGCCCGCAGGCGTAGAACCCTTCCACCCGGGCCCCTGCCACGTACACCGGCCGCGAGAAGCCGGGGACGTTCGACGCCAGCACGTCGACGTGCTTGAGCATGCTCCCCGTGATGGCCGGCGGGAGGAGGTTGAGCACACCGGCGATCACCTCCGAGTAGCCGATCGCAGGCTCGTGCCGGAGACCGGCGGTCAGCCGGTCGATGGCGATCATGCGTGTCACCGGGTCCGGCTCGTCCACGGGTACCGGGAAGCGCAGCAGCGTGATGCGATTTCCACCAGCCGGGTCGTCCTCGGTGCGCACGCTCACCGGCATGGTCATGCGGACCTGTTCGATGCGCGCTTCGTGACGCCCGTGGTAGCGCCGCAACCCGCCCGTCACCGCGGCCACGAAGGCGTCGTTGAGCGTGCCGTTCACCGCGTGCGCCGCGGCGTGCAGGTCGTCGAAGGGGACGTCCAGCGCGGCGTAGCGCCACACCAGCCGCCGCTCGGTCATCACCGGTGAGAGCGTGTCGGTGATCGGGGCCACGAAACGGGCGATCGACGCGACGGTACGCACCGCCCCGAGCGCGATGCCGACCGGGTCGGTGACCGCGCGCCTCACCCCAGCCGGGAGCCGGCGCAGCCCTCCCGCGACCGTGCGAGCGACCGCCGCGAGGTCGTGCACCAAGGCCTCGCGAGCCCGTTCGGTGCCAGAGGCGCGGGGACCGGCGGCGGGTAGCGGGGGCAGGGGGCCACGGTCGGCCGGTTCCCGCTCGAGATCGACGACGTGCCCCGCGAGCTGGATGCCCCCGATCCCGTCGGTCAGCGAGTGGTGGACCTTGATGATCATCGCCGCTCGGCCGTCGGGCAGTCCCTCGACCACCGTGAGCTCCCACAGCGGGCGGGCGGGATCGAACGCGGTCATCCCCTCGATGCGAGCCAGGTCGAAGGCCGCGTCGAGCGACGCCGGCGCCGGCAGGGCCACCCACCGCACGTGCCAGGACAGATCGAGGTCAGGGTCGAGCGCCCAGGTCGGCGTGGCGAGCGGGAGGGGCAGGGGTGCCGGCACCAGCCGCTCACGGAACATCGGCGCCAGGCGGGTGGCCCGCTCCAGGCGGTCGAGCAGCACGGCGCGGTCCGGCGCCCGGTCGAGCACCGTGACCGCGGTGATGGTGGAGCGCAGCAGAGGATCCCGCTCCATGCGCCACGCGAACACGTCCGCCTGACGGACCGGGGTCCGCAACGAGCCGGGATCCGTCACATCCGTCATGGTGCCTCCTCCTCGCCGGGCCAGCGGGTCTGCACCGGTGTCGACGATACGACCGGGAAGCTGGTGATGACAGGGTCGAAGGTCGGCTCGGTGAGCACACCACCGCCTCGGTGCCCATCGCCCGAGATCAGGCGGCCGGGACGGCGAGGGACGCCGCGTTGGCGTACATGACCTTGTCGATCTCGGTGGCGTCGAATCCCGCCGCGGCGAGGTCGTCGACGTAGCTGAGAGGGTCGGCCAGTCCCTCGGCGTGCGGGAAGTCCGAACCGAAGATCATCCGGTCGACGCCTATGAGCTCCCGCAGCTCGACCAGGTCGTCCTCGTAGAAAGGGGCCACCCACACGTGCCGGCGGAAGGTCTCGCGGGGATCTTCCTGCCACATGGGGCCACGCATCTGGAACGACTTCTTGAGCCGGCCGAACAGGGGGCGGACCCACTCCGAGCCGTTCTCGATGGTGGCAACCCGGATGTTGGGGAACCGCAGGAAGATCCCGTCGGCGAGGAAGGAGGCCACCGTGTCAGCGATCGGCGACATGGTCAGCAACTGGAACAGTGCTGGGAGGCGGAAGGCCTGGAACTCGGGGTTGACCCCCCACTGCTCGAGCATGAAGCCGTAGCCGGCGTCGCCGGCGTGGAAGGCAACCGTGACGCCGGCTTCGTTCACCCGAGCCCAGAAGGGATCGTGCGACGGGTGGCCGAAGCTGCGGTTGCCGCTGGGATCGCTGATCGGCCCAGGTCTCATGTTGATGATCCGAGCGCCGTGGGCGAGCACGAACTCGAGCTCCTCCACCGCCCAGTCCACGTCGGCGAGCGTGAGGTAGGGCGCGGCGTACAACCGGCCCTGGTAGTCGTAGGTCCAGTCGTCGAGCAGCCAACGGTTGAACCCCCGGAACGCCGCCAGCAGCGCAGGCCGGTCGCCGCTGAGCGCGCCTTCCATGCCCACCCCCAAGGTGGGGAAAAGGAACGCCGTGGTGAGCCCCTGGGCGTCCATGACCTCCACCCGCGCCGCAGGGTCGCGGTAGGCGGGCTGGATCGGGTCCAGCTCCCCGAACGCCGAGTGCAGGTCGGTGATCGAGGTCTTGCCCCGGAAGTAGTCGATGAGCGCGCCCGGCTTCGACACCGGATCGAAGGTGGGGTTGGGGATGAAACGGTTGATCTTCCCCCCGACGAGCAGGCGTTGCCTGCCGTCGATCTCGGCCCAGCGCATGCACCGGCCCCGCATCTTCGGGTCGACGTGCCGGATGAACGCGTCGGTGGCTTCGTAGTAGTGGTTGTCCGCGTCGAACGCCCTCGCGGGGCGCGAGGCGGCATCGGTGGTGCTCATCGGACACCCTCCTCTCCAGCTGTTCCGGTTCCGTCGCGACCGGCGGCGGCCGCCTGGCCGTAATCGCCGAACGGGGCATCCCGCCTGGCCAGCGCGTCACCGAGGGTGCCGTTGACCATGTCCCGCAGGTACTCCTTCGAGGATCGCTGGTGCAGACCGAGGGCCAAGATCTCGGAGCCGTAGCGGATCGCGGTGCGCGCCCCCATCACCTCCATCGCCCGGTGCACCGAACGCTTGTTGAGCTGCTGCAGGTCAGGCGGGATGCCCGCCACCCGCTCCGCGATGCGCAGCACCTCGCGCTCGAGGTCCGCCGCCGGGAACGCCCGGTTGGCCCACCCGACCCTCGCTGCGTCCGCGCCGCTCAACGCGTCACCGGTGAGCATCTGCTCCATCGCGGCCCGCATGCCCATCAGCCAGGGGTGGAACTGCATGTCGGGCGTGGTCATGGTCCGCACGGGCGGGTAGCCGATCTGCGCGTCCTCGGCCACGTAGACCAGGTCGCACGCGGTCGCCAGCTCGCTGCCGCCCGCCAGGCACCAGCCGTGCACCTGAGCGATGACCGGCGTGGCCAGGTCCCAGATGTCGAACCAACCCGCCACCACGTGCCGGGGCCACTGGCCGTCGCCCGGTGCCGTGTACCACGGCAGCGGGTCGTTCGGATCGGGCCTGAGGTCGTAGCCGGCCGAGAAGCACGAGCCGGCCCCTCGGATGATCATGACCCGCACGTCATGGTCGAGGTCCCCGGCGTGCAACGCGTCGAAGAGCTGGGCCCGGAGCCGGTTGCTGAGCGCGTTGCGCTTCTCCGGCCGGTTGAGCGTGAGGCGGCGGACGAACGGTGCCGGGTCGTCCACCAAGACGAGTGCTTCGCCGGGCACTGGAACCCCCTGTCGACGATGAGGCGTCCCCACCGTACCTGACGCTGGTGTCAGGAGCTTCGGCCGGCCGGACCGCCGAGCACCGCGAACGATCCCGTGGCGGTGGCGACCAGGTGCTCGTCGTCCGCGATGGTCGACGGATCACCACCGCTAGGCACATCGGCGGCGAACAGGCGCGACTCGAGCTGCACGATCCGCTTGCCCGCCCGCACCACCCGGGTGTCGGCGAGCAGCAGACCGCCGATGGCGGGGCGCAGGAACCGCAGGTGCACCTCCATCGATGCGCAGCACCGATCCGGCGGCACCACGCTCATGGTGGCCCCGCCCATCGAGGTGTCCACCAGCGCGAACAGCACCGCACCGTGCGGCACGCCGTTGGGGTTGTGGTGCTCCGGCTGCACCTCGAGCACGGCACGACATCGTCCCGGCTCGGTCACCTCGACCTCGAAGCCCAGCAGGTCGGCGAACGGGTGCTCCACGGGGCCGGACGGCAGGGTCGGGGGCTCGGTCATCCGGCCCACCCTAGGCAGCCACCGCCTCAGACAGCCGCCGACAGGACCGTGACCACGACGGGCCGCGCGGCGCGGGGCCCGTCGAACTCGCAGAGAAAGACGTTCTGCCAGCGTGACAGGCCGAGCTCGCCGTCGATGATCGGGATGGTCTCGGAGGGCCCGACGACGCCGGCCTTCAGGTGCGCGTCGCCGTTGCCGTCCTGGCGATCGTGCTCCCACACCCCCGGCGGGACGAGCTGCGCCAGCAGGCGCACCACGTCGCGCTGCACGCTGTCGTCCCAGTTCTCCTGGATCATGATCGCCGCGGTGGCGCCCTGCGCGTAGACGGTCACCGCGCCGGTGCGCACACCGCTGCCGGTCACCACCTTGCGCACCTCGCGGGTGATGTCGTAGAGCGCCTCCCGCTCGTGGGTGCGGATCGTGAACGTCTGCTGCATCACCATGCCCGCTCTCTACCGCTCCGCGGCGCACCGGTCCACGTCACCGGGGTGCTGCGACGGCTTCACGGCCAACCACCTTGACGCCCAACTACCGACGCTTCTACGATTTCCGATGTGTATTCGGAAATCGACGCGAAGACGGGCGAAGTGCGGGACCGGCGGGCCCGGAAGCGGGAAGCCCGCAGGGCTCACCTCCTCGATCTGGCTGCGGATCTCGTCCAGCGCCACGGTGTGGCCGGGGTGACGATGGTCGCGTTGGCCGATGCCGCCGACTACGCACCGGCCTCGCTCTACACCTACTTCCCGTCACGCAGCGCCCTGCTGGCCGCGCTGCAGCGCCGAGCCCTCCAAAAGCTGGCCGCGGTGGCCGAGGAGCACGTCGCCGAGTGGGAGGACGCCCTCACCGCTCTCTCCCCCGCACCGCAGGCCGAGGTGGCGGCGCTGGCGAAGCTGATCGCGTTCTCCGACCTGTTCCTCGCCGCCCCACGCCGCTACCCGAAGGAGTTCCGCCTCCAACAGGACCTGCTCGTGCACTCCGAGGTCGAAGACACCGCTGACGCGGCCTCGGTGGTGCCTGCGGCCATGGCGGTGCTCGACGTGCCCCGCCGCCTGCTCGCCGCCGCAGCCGACGCCGGAGCCCTACGACCGGACGAGCCCGCCAGCGATCCACTCGACCACCCCGTCGACGGAGCGCTGCTCCGGACCCTGGCGTGGGTCGTGGCCCTCAACGGGGCGCTCCTCACCGAGCGGCTGACCACTGGTCTGCCCACCACGGAAGCCGCGCTCGGCCGAGAGCTCACCACCGCTCTGCTGCTCGGGTGGGGTGCGGACCCGGCCGCCCTCGCCACCGCCCGCATCCTCGCCCACGACTGGGCCCGCTGAGCATCCGGCACCGCGACAAGAAGGAAGGAGCACGACCGGTGGACACCGCAACGGCGATCATCGTGGTTCTCGGGGCCTTCGGGTTCGGCGCGTTCCTCTGGACCCTCGCCGAGTACCTGCTCCACCGGTTCGCCATGCACCATCTGCACGGCAAGGGGATCATGAGCCGGGAGCACCTCGAGCACCACGTGCACTCCTCGTGGCACTTCGATCGGACCCACCTGATGAGCTGGGCCGGGATGTTGACCGTGGGCTTCCTCGGCTGGATGCCGCTGGGCTGGCTGGTGGGCGGCCCCCGGGTGGGGATCGCGGTCGCCATCGGCTGGGCGTGCGGCTACTTCTTCTACGAGTACCAGCACGCAGTGGCGCACCTCAGGCCCCCGACCGGAAGGTACGGCGCCTGGGCGCGGCGGCATCACTTCCACCACCACTTCGGACACCCCATGGCCAACCACGGCGTGACGATCCCGCTGTGGGACAAGGTCTTCGGCACGCTGGAGCGACCGGAGACCGTTCGGGTGCCGCGCCGGCTCGCCCTGCCGTGGATGCTCGACGACGACGGGTCGGTCAAGCCCGAGTTCGCCGACAGCTACGCGCTGGTGGGCCGGGCCGGCATCGACGAGCGCCAGGCGATGATCGACCGGGTCCGGGCATTCGCCTCGCTCGCGCCGCTGGACTGACCGTCGCCGGGCTCCCACGCGCTCCCCTGCCCCCGAGCGCGGCACCGCAGGCCCCTCATCGCTGAGTTCCTAACAGCGGTCAAGGGTCTCAGGCGGCTTTCTCGCTAGGTTCGGTGGTGGGCGGGCCGGTCGCCGGAGCGGCTCCGGTCGACTCCTCACTGCGTCGGCCCGTCCGCTTGGGCTGGGTGCCGTTGTGGCGGGCCACGCGGGTCGCGGCGTCGATCTTGTAGCGGTCGACGCAGATCTTGCGGCCCTCGGCTTCGGTGATGGGCCGCCCGTCGGTGTCGCGTAGCTCGTAGAGCTGGCCGTTGCGCCAGCAGGCTGCGATGCGAGTGATCAGAACGGCAGCGATGGTGCAGATGGC
>NZ_JACFSZ010000018.1 GCF_014805525.1 Rhabdothermincola sediminis
TGCACAATGCCGCCGCGTCGAGCAACTCACGATCCGGGCGAGACGTCCCTTGCATCGGCCCATTCTTTTCGATCCACGCCCCCAACGCGAATCGACCCGCCCACCCGATTGCTCAGCAGTCTCCTAGGAGGCGCCGTCACCTGAGGAGGCTGGCCAACCCCCACAGGGCCGCGATGGTGCCGATGGCGATCATCACCACGCTTCGCCCGAGTGGTGGGCGGGCAAGCTCTCCTTCCGGTGTCTCCGCCCGGGGGCGCACCAGCGCGAGGAGGGTGCCGAGCGCGAGCGCGGCGCCCATGGCCAACACCAGCCAGGCCAGCAGGTCTTCGCCGAGGAACAGCACCGCCACAGGATCGTCCAGCGGGCCGACCCACGCCAGAACCGGTCCCCCATCGTGACCCCAGCGCTCACCCGGCCCTCATCCTGTCGACCGACCCCGCTGGAGCTCTACCCGAAAAAACCACTCAAGGTGGTCCCGCGACCTGCCGATGGACGAGTGTCGGTGGACATCGCCCCCACCGGCGCACATCGGGGACGGGCGGGGGTCGCAACTCCCTCCAAACGCATCGCCACCAGCAACTCTCACGGGTTCTGGCGCCTTCGTGGCCTCCGCCCCCCTCGGATCTCCACGACCCCAGGACCCTCCATGCCTGGGGTCGTGGCGCGTGGGACCCCGAGCCACCACGTCCATCCTCGGTCAGCCGCTCGGATCATCAGCCGCCGCCAGGGACTCCCCCGACCACGTTGCCCGCTTCGTCGCGGGCGTCGTACGCCTGATCGGCCTCGACCCGCAGGTCGGCCTCGCTCACATCGCCACGCACCGTGGCCGCCTCGAAGCGATCGACCGCCCCGGTCTCGCGGGTCAACTCGAGCAGCGTCATCGCCCCGGTGGTCGGGTCGAAGCACATGCGACTGCGCGCGCCGTAGGTGGGGTCCGGGTACGGGCGGTCCTGGTCGAGCACGAAACAGCCCTCGCCGTCGCGGCGCACCCGGTAGAGGGGGTAGGCAGGATCGAAGTAGGACTTCAACACCTCGACGTCCCGGTCGACCTGCTCCTGCCAAGGACGAACCTCCCCGGTGGGCGCGCACCGCAACCGGCCATCGGTCGCCGAGGTGCAGTTGAGGCTTCGCCCCTGCAGCGTGCCGGTCACGCTGCCGAGTTGGCGCCGCAGGGAGTCCGGGGGGCGCTGCACCACGAGCGCCGCCGACCCGAGTTGGCGCCCGTCGGGCATCGTCCGGGTGAAGGTGGCCTCGACGACGTAGGTCCCTTCCCGGCTGCGCCGGTAGGCCGTGAGTAGTTCCTCGATCGGCTGAGCCTGGTCCGGGGCCCGCTCGAGCGACCCGGACGCGACCAGAGCGGCGGCGGCCAGCATCCCCGCCACCGTGCCTGCGAGGGCAGCCACGACCGCGTGCCGGCGGGGCAGGATCACGTCCGGCGACGGTAGCCGTGCCGCCCCTCCGACACGGCGCGCCCACCGACGCGACCACGGCCATGGTGGT
Source organism: Rhabdothermincola sediminis (assembly GCF_014805525.1). Classification (NCBI taxonomy): domain Bacteria; kingdom Bacillati; phylum Actinomycetota; class Acidimicrobiia; order Acidimicrobiales; family Iamiaceae; genus Rhabdothermincola; species Rhabdothermincola sediminis. The sequence continues at coordinate 1,501 of NZ_JACFSZ010000018.1, forward strand.
ACACCGGGCGCGGGCGTGGGATCCTGGCGCGGCGTCGTGCGGGGCCGCGCGACGGCCACGTCCCCATCCGGGGGCGGGAAGGGGGAGGACCATGGGGTTCCATCACGTAGCGCTCGCCGTTCGCGATCTGGAGGTGACCCACCGCTTCTACACCGAGGCCATGGGCTTCGAGCTGGTGAAGATCGTCGTCGGCCCGACGGAGAGCGAAGGGGGGTGGGCCAAGCACGCCTTCTACGACACCGGTGGCGACGGCCTGATCGCCTTCTGGGAGCTCCACGACGAGAGCATCCCGCCATTCGACCCTGCGATCTCGACCGGCCTCGGTCTCCCGGCATGGGTGAACCACCTCGCATTCGCAGCCGAGCTGGACGACCTGCCCGCCAAGCGTGACCGCTGGCTCGAACAGGGCTACGACGTGATGGAGCTCGACCACGGCTTCTGCGTCTCGGCCTACACCGTCGACCCGAACGGGATCCTCGTCGAGTGGTGCGCGGATGCCCGCCCGCTCGACGAGCGCGACCGGGTCTCGGCGCACCGCCTGCTCACCGATCCACACCCGCCACTCGAGGACATGCCCACCCCGGTGTTCCACCAGGCCCGCCGGGTCGCCACCTCGCCAGCGTGACCGGAGGCAACCTGCGAGACCCGCGTCCTCGAACCATGAACCTCGGGGTGACGGCGGCGGGAGGCTCGGCGGGAAGGCCGGCGCTCGGCTACTGGCCCGATCCCGCCGACGACCCCGGACGACCGCTCGGGCGCGAACCCGTGGCTCTGATCACCTCCGACGGTGCGGTGGTACGGGGCATCCTCTGGACGCCGCCCGGCGACACCCCGTGGCGGACCGCGGTGGTGCTCGCTCACCCCCGCGGCGACTTCAGTGTGCACTACGCCTGCCCGCTGCTCGCCGCCGCAGGCTACGGGGTGCTCGGGTTGGCGACCCGCTACGTCAACAACGACACCGACTGCCTGCACGAGAAGTGCGTCGTCGACGTCGAGTGCGCGGTGGCCGAGATGCGTCGTCGCGGGGCCGTGCAGGTGGTGCTGCTCGGCAACAGCGGCGGAGGATCGTTGATGGCGCTGGCCCACGCCCAGGGCGCGCAGCGGGGCGAACCCCTCGGCGACGCGTTCGTGGCGTTGGCTGCTCATCCGGGCGAGGGGGTGTTCATGCTGCAGGTGATCGACCCGTCGGTCACCGACGAGAACGATCCCTTCTCGGTCGATCCGTCGCTCGACATGTACGACCCGGACAACGGCTGGCGCCCATGGCCCGAGCCGTCGAGCTACGACCCCGGCTGGCTGGCCACCTACCGGGCCGCGCAGCGGGAGCGTGTGGCCCGGATCGATGCCATGGCACAGGCGGCGCTCGAGGAGCGCCAGGCGGCACGGGCCTCGTTGGCGCAGTTCGAGCGCGGTTCGCGGGGCTGGATCGATGCCCGCCGGCGAGCCGTCCACGCTCGATACCTCACCATCTACCGCACCCTCGCCGATCCGGCGTACCTCGATCCGTCGATCGATCCGGACGATCGCCCACTCGGCACGGTGTTCGCCCACCCCGATCCGCATGACGCCAACTACGGCTACGGCGGGCTGGCCCGGACGATGACCGCACGGGGTTGGCTGTCGACGTGGTCGGGGCTGTCGTCGCGCGCTGCGTTGGCCCACACGATGCCCTCCGTGCAGGTGCCCACCCTCATCGTGCACCCCACAGGTGACACCGAGATCCGCTTGCACCAGGCAGAGGCGATCCGCGATGCCTCTGGCGCCGACGACCTCACGTACGAGCTGATCGTGGGAGCGCCGCACTACCTCCACGGCTACCGCCGGGAGACGCTCGACCTGGTGATCGACTGGCTGCGATCACGAGGGCTCTGACGGACCAGACCTCGGCGGGATCCGGTGTCACGGCAGACGCCGAGGGTCAGCGGCGCCGAGGTGCGGGCTGCGGCGAGCGGCCGGGACAACCGGTTGGTCAGGCGCCGCGAGCCATGTTGGCGAACTTGGTGTAGTGATCGAGGAACGCCAGGCGCACGACCCCGGTCGGGCCGTTGCGGTGCTTGCTGACCAGGATCTCCGCCGTGCCACGATCGGGCGAGTCGGGGTGGTACACCTCGTCCCGATAGATGAACAGCACGACATCCGCGTCCTGCTCGATCGAGTTGTGCACCACCACGCCCTCGGCCACGAAGTTGTGGGTGCCCGGCACCGTGGCGTCGTAGACTGGCTCCTCGCCCAGCTCGGTGATGCCGACGATGCAGTCCCACCACACGTCTCCGTGGGCGAGGTCGGCGAGCACCGGGTCCGGCACCAGTTCGGCCAGACGGGTCACCTGCTCCCGAGTGAGCGGTTCGCCGTACACCTGGTCGAGGAAGGCATCCCGGCCACCGAAGCCCGACTCCAGGTCGCGCACGTCCACCCCGAGGTTCGGGAGGACCTTGCGCACGTAGGTCCACACCTCTCTCGGTACCACCGGAGTGGAGTGGCCGCCGCCGGCCCCTACCGACGGCGGCCACCTCCCCTCTCCGGGCACGGCCACGAAGTCGCCCACGTCGAGCTTCTCGAGGGGGAACCAGCCCTCGAGCGCGAGGAACGGGTGGTTCGCGCTCGCCTTGATGCACCGCCCCGAGGCCAAGCGCATCTCGTAGACGGTCTTCACACCGCTCGGGAACACGTGCGAGAGCCGACCCACCCTGAGCCGGTAGTGCTCATCGAGGGTCCAGATGGGCACGTCCCGCTCGTCGCGCTCGAGCAGCTCGCCCATCGTGACCTGCTCACCGGTGTCGGCTCTCGTCAGACGGGTGTCGGCGGTGAGACAACCCGACTCACGTAGGTCCGCGAGGATCGGTCGCTTGTCCGCGCGCAGCTCCAAGGAGCGCGACAGCTGTGACAGCGCCAGCACCGGGCACTCGAGCTCGCGTGCGAGGATCTTGAGGCCCCGGCTGATCTCGCTCACCTCCACCTGGCGGTTCTCGGCCGTGGAACGCCCGGTCATCAGCTGCAGGTAGTCGACCACCACAAGACCCAAATCGCCGATGCGAGCCTTGAGACGCCGGGCCTTCGAACGCAGCTCCATGATGGTGAGGTTCGGGTTGTCGTCGATCCAGATCGGCGCCTCGGCGAGCCGGCCGGTCGCGTGGGCGATCTTCTGCCAGTCACCTTCGGTGAGCACCCCGTTGCGCACCCGTTTGGAGTCCACCCGGGCCTCCGCGCAGAGCATGCGCTGGGTCAGCTCGAGCTGGCTCATCTCCAGCGAGAAGATGAGCACGGGACGACCGGCTTCCACGGCCACGTTGGTGGCGATGCACAGCCCGAGCGCGGTCTTGCCCGCCGAGGGGCGCGCGCCGAGCACGTACAGGGCGCTGTCCTGGAGGCCGGAGAGGAGCTCGTCGAGGTCGATGAAGCCGGTGGGTGCACCGGTGATCGCGTCGCCCCGCTCGTAGAGCGTCTCGAGCCGGTCGAGGTTGGCGTCGAGTAGATCGTGGATCGGCGCCATGGTGTCGGTCACCCTGCGCTGAGCCACGTCGAACACCAGCGACTCCGCCCGGTCGACCACCTTGGTGACGTCGTCGGGCACCTCGTAGCCCATCTCGGCGATCTCGCCGGCCACGCCGATGAGCTTGCGGAGCAGCGCGTGCTCTTCGACGATCCGCGCGTAGCGCTGAGCGTTCGAGGTGGCGGGGGTGGACGCCTGCAGGTCGGCGAGCACCGCCTGGCCGCCGATCGCTTCGAGCAGCCCCGCTCGGCGCAGCTCTTCGGCCACGGTGACGGGATCGGCCGGCTCCCCCGCCGCCGAGAGGTTCGTGATGGCCTCGAAGATGTGGCCGTGGGCGGGCTTGTAGAAGTCGCTGGCGTCGAGGATCTCCGTCGCCGCGGCGATCGCGTCCTTCGACAGGAGCATCGCTCCGAGCAGCGACTCCTCGGCTTGGAGGTTGTGCGGTGGCACCCGGCCGGACCGGTCGGGGCGGCCGGCGGCACGAGGCGGGGCGAGATCGTCGATGGGAGCGCTCATGGAAGCCTCACACTGACGCACGCACCCTGGGGATCGTAAGACGGACAACCCAGGGTTTTCCGGTGGACCGCTCTGGGGACGCGCTGTGGACACCCGACCGAGCGCTGTGGGTGACGTGAGCACCCGGAACCCTTCCCTTGCGGGTGCATGGCAGAAGGGTACGGACGGACCTCAGGCGGGTGGTGGATCCTGGGTGCTCGGCCTGCGCTCAGGTGCATGCCGCCATCATGCGGGGGGCCACTGACAACGACTCGATCAGGCCTCACCCGCCCGCGACGCCTCGAGATGGGCACGCGGTGACGCGGCGCCACGGAGGCGCTGTGTCACCGCAGATCCACGGGCAGGATCAGCCGGCGATGACGTCCACCGTGATGGCGAACTCCACGTCCGAGTGGAGCTTGGCCTGCACCGAGTGGGTACCGAGGGTCTTGATGGGCTCATCGAGGTGCAGGAGCTTGCGATCGAGCCGGATGCCCGTTTGCGACGCCACCGCCTCCACGACATCGGCCGTGGTGACCGAGCCGAAGAGCCGTCCCTCGGTCCCGGCCTTGGCGGCCACGGTGATCACCGCGGGGACGAGCACCTTGGCGACCTCTTCGGCCGCCCCCCGGTCGGCGGCATCCTTCAGGTCGCGCGATCGGCGCATCGACGCGGCTTGCGCCTCGACCCCCGGCGTCGCCTTGATGGCGAGGCCTTTCGGCACCAGGAAGTTGCGGGCATAGCCGTCGGCGACGTCGACCAGATCACCCTTCTTGCCGACGCCTCGCACATCCGTGCGCAGCAGCAGCTTCATCAGGCCTCTACCTCCCCGCGAGCGTCGTCGCCCGGCGCGCCCACCTCGACGTAGAGGGTGTCGACGCCGCCCACCATCTCGGCCGTCTCGGCGTCGCCCAGCGCCTCGACATCACGGTCCTCCCGCGGCACACGGTCCTCGCGAGGCGCCCGATCACCTCGGTCACGGCCACCCCGCTGGGTCGTGACCCGGCTGGTGTACGGCAGCAGCGCCATCTCCCGGGCATTCTTGATGGCCCGGGCGATCTCCTTCTGTTGCTGGGAGTCGTTGCCCGTGACGCGCCGGGCGCGGATCTTCGCCCGATCGGACATGAATCGGCGGAGGAGGTTGACGTCCTTGTAGTCGACGTACTCCACCCGCTCGATGGTGAGGATGCTGGTCTTCTTCTTGCTGCGGCGGGCGTTGTCCTTGTTCTTGCCACGCCTGGTAGCGGTCTTGGCCATCAGAACGGCTCCTCGTCCGGGTAGTCGGGCACGGGCTCCGGCGATCCACCGCGACTGCCACCGTCGAAGCCCTCACGGCGCTCGTTGCGCTGGACGGTCGCGGTCGCCCAGCGCAGGCTCGGGGCCACCTCGTCGGCGATGATCTCCACCTTCGAGCGCTTCTCGCCGTTGTCCGTCTGCCACGAGCGCTGGTTGAGTCGACCCGTGACCACCACCCGGGTGCCCTTCTGGAGCGACTCGGCGACGTTGTCGGCCATCTCGCGGAAGCAGCTCACGTCGAAGAACGACGGCTCGCCCTCCTCCCACTGACCGGTCTGGGGGTTGCGACGGCCGCTGTTGATGGCGACGCCGAACGACGCCACGGCCATGCCGCTGTTGGTGAAGCGCAGCTCTGGGTCTCGGGTGACGTTCCCGACGATGGTGACGGTGTTTCCAACTGCCATGGGGATGCTCCTCCTCCCCTCAACCGGCCTCGGCCGGGGTCGCCTCGCCGAGCAGGCCACGCCGGGCGGCTTCGCGATCGGGGAGGCGGATCACCTTGTGGCGGACGACCTCGTCCGCGAGGCGGAGGGAGCGCTCGATGTCGTGGAGGTCACGTGCCTCGGTCACGATCTCGAGCACCACGTAGATGCCCTCCCACTTGTGGTTGATCTCGTAGGCGAAGCGCCGCTTCCCCCACAGATCAGTGGTGGCGACCCTGCCACCACCCGCCTCCACCTGCCGGCCGATGGCGGCGAGGCTCGCGTTGACGGCGGCGTCGTCGGTGTCGCCGTCGTAGATGACCATCAGTTCGTACGCTCGCACGGCGAGCCATCACCTCCCTGTGGACCACGGCGGGTTGCCGGGGCCCCGGCCCGGAGCCGGGGCAGGGTCGTCTCGGAACGCGCCAGGGTAGTGGACGCGCGACGCCACTGCCCACCGGCACCAGCGCCTCCAGCGCTCCGCTGCCTTCCCTGCCCGCGGACGATCATGCGACGAGTATGCAGGCGGGCTGGGACAACATCGGTCGGGGGCCGGCGGTCGAGCCCCGCAGACGGCCCGCTCAGGCGCTGATGCCCGGTGCGCTGCCGTACAACCCCAGGGTCTCGGCCACCTCGCCGCTCAGGTGGTAGCTCTCCTCCGAGCTCGGGAAGCGACCCGTGCGCACGTCCTCCGCGAACGATCGCACGGCGGCCACCGAGTCGGCCTTCACCGAGGCGTAGCGCCGGACGAACTTGGGGACGATGCGATCCTCGATCCCGAGCAGGTCGTGGAACACCAGCACCTGCCCATCACAGTGCGGGCCGGCGCCGATGCCGATGGTCGGGACATCGACCGAGTCGGTGACGAGGCGCGCCACCTCGTCGGGGACGCCCTCCAGCACGATCGAGAAGCAGCCCGCGTGCTCCAGCGCCTTCGCGTCCTCCATCAGCGCCAGGGCCGCGTCGTGCTGGCGGCCCTGCACCTTGAACCCCCCCATGGCGTGCACCGACTGCGGCGTGAGGCCGATGTGGCCCATCACCGGCATCTCCGCGGCGACGATGGCCTCGATCATCGGCACCCGCTTGCGCCCGCCCTCGAGCTTGACCGCCTGCGCACCGGCCCGCACCAGCGCGGCGGCGTTGCGCACGGTCTCCTCGACGGACACGTGGTAGCTCATCCAGGGCAGGTCCCCCACGATGAGCGCGCCCGGCCGGGCACGAGCCACGGCAGCCGTATGGCGGGCCATGTCATCGACGGTGACCTGCAGGGTGTCGTCGTAGCCGAGCACCACCATCGCCACGGAGTCCCCGACGAGGATGACATCGACGCCGGCCTCGTCGGCGATGCGCGCTCCCGGGGCGTCGTACGCGGTCACCATCACGAGCGGATCGGCACCGGAGCGGACCTTTCGCCCGCGGACAGCGGGCGCGGTCATCTTCTTGCTCATCGCGAGCCTCCTTCATCCCGTCCAGCGCCCCGTGGCTGCCGGCGGTGATCGACACTGTACCCGGGCGCCGGGATCGACAGCACGTCCGGATCGCGCGAGGCGGTAGCGTGCCGCGTGTGAGCGGGAGACGTCACCTGTGACGGTCGTCGGCACCTGCGAAAGCTGTGGCCGCGACGAAGAGGAACTGGTGCTGGTGCGCCGCCTCTACGTCACCCCGGAGGCGTGGGACACACCGGGAAGGGTGGACGTGGCCGGCGAGGAATGGTGGTGCTTCGTGTGCCGCACGCACTATCCGCACCACAGCGACGGCGAGGACACCGGCTGGCCGCAGCCCGGCGGCTGACGGACGGCGTCTCCCTCCCGCGGCATTCCCCCTCTCAAACCGTTCACCCGCGTGTGGTCCCGCAGCACCCGCCGATGAACGGATCGCCGGGACTCAACCGCCGGGGGTCGAAGTGCTCGTGGTGCCCGGTGCCGTCGTGGTCGTCGTCGGCGCGGTGGTGGTCGTGGTGGCGGGCGCCGTGGTGGTGCTCGTGGCGGGCGTGCTCGTGGACGTCGGCGGAACGGTCGTGTCCGACGGCTTGGGCGCGGTGCCTGGAACGAACGTGTCCGAGGTGGCCGGCGCGAGCCGGGGGCGCTCGAAGGGGCAGGAGGGAAGGCCGTCGGTGGCCTTGGTCATGTACTTGCGCCAGATCGTCGCCGGGAACGAGCCGCCGGTGACCGCTTGGCCGTGGACGCTGCGCATGTAGCGAACGGGCTCGCCGGGCGCTCCCGGGTACCCCATCCACACCGCGGTGGTCAGCGAGCACGTGTACCCCACGAACCAGGCATCGCGGTAGTTCTCCGTCGTTCCGGTCTTGCCGGCGGCCGGCTTGCCGATCCGTGCTCCGGTGCCGGTGCCGCTCTCGATCACCTGCGACAGCGTCCAGTTCACCTGTGCGGCCACGTCCTCGGAGAGCACTCGTTCACGGCGCGACGGTGCTTCGTACAGCAACGCCCCCTTGGCGTCGGTCACCCGGGTGACCACGAACGGCCCGAGGTGCTCGCCGCCGTTGGCGAACGTCGAATAGGCGGTCGCCATGTCGAGCACCGACACGTTGCTGGTGCCGAGCACGATGGAGGGCACCTCGTCGAGGTGGCTGGTGACACCCATCCGCCTGGCCATCGCGGCCACGTTCTCCGGGCCGATGTCGAGGCCCAGCTGGGCGTACGCGGTGTTCGAGGACTTGCGGGTGGCGTCGACCAGGTTGAGCTGACCGAGCCCGGCATCGGCGTAGTTCGCCACCGTCCAGTCCGCGCCCCCGTCCGCACCCTTGAAGACCCTCTTGGCCGGGGCGTCGTACACCTTGCTCAGAGGCACCCCTTGCTCCAGCGCCTCAGCCAGAGCGATCGGCTTGAACGAGGAACCAGGCTGGCGACCCGACCCACCCCCCTCCGCGCCGACCGCCAAGTTCACCCTCGACGACGCGAAGTCCAACCCGCCCACCATGGCTCGCACCCGACCCTGGGGGTCGATCGACACCAGCGCGGCTGCGGGGTCGCCCGGGCGATCGAGCGTGGAGGTGATGGCCGAGATGGCCTCCTCCTGGAGGTCGAAGTCGAGGGTGGTGTACACACGCAGACCACCCCCGTAGACCTCGGCGTCGGTGAACCCCGCGTGCTTCACCAGCCATTGGCGGACGTAGTCGACGAAATACTCGGTGCCCAGCTCCGGGCGGGCGACGCGCCCGAAGTTGCCGGTGTTCGTGCGGGTCAGCACGTCGTCCCACCCGGCGGCGACGGCGGCGTCGTAGTCCTCCTGGGTGATGGAACCCGTCTCGAGCATGGCGGCGAGCACGCTGCGGCGCCGGTTCGTCGCCTCCTCGCGTTGCGGCGCGGCCCGGGGATCGATGTCGGGGAGCTTGGCGTCAGCGAGCTCCGGCGCCCGGATCAGGCCAGCGAGGTAGGCGGCCTGGGACAGGTTCAGCTCCTCCACATCGATCCCGAAGTACGTCTTGGATGCTGCCTGCACGCCATAGGCCCCTCGCCCGAAGTAGATGACGTTGAGGTAGCGGGTGAGGATCTCCTCCTTGGAGAGCTCCCGCTCCACCTTCACCGCCAGGGCGGCCTCCTTGATCTTGCGGTCCAGGGTCCGCTCCTGGCTGAGGTACACGTTCTTGACGTACTGCTGGGTGATGGTCGACCCACCCTGGCGGATCCCTTCGCTGCGCACGTTCGCCCACAGCGCTCGCGCGATGCCGAGCGGGTCGACACCCTTGTGTTCGAAGAAGGCGCGGTCCTCAGCCGCCACCACGGCGTCGATCAGCACCTGCGGGAGCTGGGCGTAGGTGACGCTCACCCGGTCCACTCCCCCCGACAGCTGGGCGATCGAGTTGTCGGCGTTGCACCCGGTGGTCACGTCGGCTGCGCAGATGAAGGTGGTCTGCAGCAACGGCGGCTCGGACGACGGCAGGGGCACCTGAGCGAACAGGTAGCCGGCACCGGCGACGCCCAGGATGAGAAGCAGACCGACGAGGAACAGCCCGCGTCGCCACCGCCAGAGGAGGCCACGACGACCACCAGCGTCCCCGTGGCCACGCCCGTCCGGCGGCTTCGGGCGCTGGCCGCGAACGCTCCCGGCACGTGGACGGTGCTGCTTCGATGACCTCGTCGTCATGGGGTCGGGGCCGCAGGCGGTTCAAGCGGAGCGGGCCGGGTTCAGCACGAAGGTACGCGCCAAGTGGTTCCAGGAGCACTCGGGGCACACCTCCACCACGTAGCAGGCGAAATCGCCACGGCGCTCAGCGAGCGACCGCAGCTCCGCTCGCGAGGTGACGCAACGTCCGTGCGCCGGCAGCCGCGGTCCGAACACGTACGTGACCAGCACCACATCGGCGCCTGCACAAACAGGGCACCGCTCACCGGAGGGTTCGCTGCACTCGCGGGCCGCCCGCACCAACTCGGGATGGGCATCACAGATCTCGTGCCGGGCCAGGCGACCGCGATGGAACTCCGCGAGCACTGCCTGGCGCGCCAGCCGGTAGTCGACCTCACCGGGGGTACCGGACGGGCCGCCACGGAGGGCACCGGGGCCAAAGCTCACGGGGCTCCAGGGTAGCGACCGATCCAGCCTGCGGGCGGAGTGGGGTGCCCCGATCCTCGAGCGGTTCCCAGCGGTGCGGCTGTCCGGTGCGTCGGCAACGGTAGGTGATGGTGGCGGCCTAGCGGCTGGCGTGCCACACTTAGGGCCCGAATCGGCATTCGAATGCTCCGTATCGGCTCCGAACGAGGTGGCGGGGGGCGATGACCCACGACAAGTTGGACGACGGCCGACACCGCGAGGGGCGGCGCTCGTTCCTGAAGAAGGTAGGGCTGGGCGCCGCGGTTGCGTGGACCGCACCCACGATCGCCTCCAGCCGGGCGCTAGCTCAGAGCACCTGCGGCATCTCCGGCCCCAACGACATCACCAACCTCCTCGCCTGGTGGGACGGCGCTGATCCGACGACCATCAACCCGCCCACCAACCCACTCACCGACGTCGCCCTGCAAACCTGGGCCGACAAGTCGGGGAACGGCTACGACCTGGTCCAGAACACCGCCGCGAACCAACCAACCTGGCGGTTCAACACGGGCATCAACGGGCTCGGATCGGTGGAGTTCGACGGAACCGATGACTGGCTGGAGACCGCCCTCACAGTGCTCAACGGTCTCACGGACGTCACCGTCTTCTACGTGGCCGCCAACGACGTGTCGCCCGACGGGCCGGTCCTGTGGGGCTACGACTCCAGCGCAGGCAACAGCACCAACGCCTGGCAGGTGGCCGGGGCGGATGTGACAGGGTCGCTCACGGGCGAGTCGTTCACCCTGGCCTCGAACGGCAACGCTGCCGGCACGACCAACGCCGACTACACGCTCGGGACCGACATCGTCACGATCACCCAGACCACGACCCTCAGCACCCTGCGCGTCAACCTCACGGCCCGTACCCTGAGCCTGGGCAACCCGGCGCTGGACCTCACCCCGAGCGCAGCGGTCGGCGGCAACGCAGACACCTTGCGGGTCGGCGGTGACGACCTCGCGGCACAGACCGTGTTCGACGGCATGATCGGCGAGATCATCATCTACGACCGGGTCCTCAATGCCACGGAGATCGATCAGGTCGAGTGCTACCTGAACCTCAAGTGGTACCTGTAATCCGCCCATCGGCGCGGGCCCGGACTCCGAAAGGTCATCCCCGTCTTCCCGAGCGTGTGCGGGCAGACTGGCGCTGATGCCCGACCAGCCCGACGACCTGACGAGCACCCATCCGAGCGGACACCTCCGCCCTGCCCCCGATCCCACTGAGGATCTGCAGCCCGACGCCGGCGGGTCCCGATCGCCGCTCTCGGCCGTCTTCCCCGCCACCGTGTCCCTGCCGGACGACGTGGTGTCCTACGGACCCGACATCGCCACCGAGGCCGTCTTCAGGCTCCTCGGCCACCTGGAGGGCAAGCGGGTCCTCGAGCTCGGCTGCGGCGCCGGCCAAGCAGCCGTCGCGCTCGCCTACCAGGGGGCGCACGTGATCGCTGTCGACCCTTCGCACCGGCGACTGGAACAGGCCCGCAACGCTTGCGAACGCGCTGAGGTCCGGGTGGAGCTCCACCAGAGCGATCTGGCCGAGCTCGCCTTCGTGCGGGCCGACACCATCGACGTGGCCTTGAGCGTCTACGCGCTGGCTTCGGTCACCGACCTGGACCGGGTCTTCCGCCAGGTCCACCGGGTGCTGCGCACCGGGTGCCCGCTGGTGTTCTCGCTGCCCCACCCGGCCCTACGGGTGGCCGAGGGCAACTCCTACTTCGACCGCTCCCCGTTGGCGTGGGACACGGGTGACGCGACAGGCCAGGAGCAGCCGCGCACCATCAGCGAAGTCTTCACGAGCCTCACCCGGGCGAACTTCCGGGTCGATGCCTTACTCGAGCCCGAGCCCCTCGACGGGCCACGCTCGGCGCTGTGGAAGCCTGCCATGGAGCGGGCGCCCGCCACCCTGCTGGTGCGGGGCCGCAAGGAAGGCATCTGAGCGGAACGACCGGTGGGGGCCCAAGGGCCCCCACCGCGCGCATCGCCAACAGCACGGCCGGGACCGAAAAGAACGCGGCCCGGCGCCTTCGGTTCGAGTCACCGGGGCCGGGTTCGCTCTAGCTCCCCGCAGGCGCAGCGACCAGTTCAACCTGCGGATCATCACTTCCCCGCCGGTCACCGCGAACGGTGACGGGACGTGCAGACGATATCACCCTTCGTGCTGATCGCCAAGCGGCGGCGGCGTATGCGCAGCCTCTGGCTGCGTTGCCCACCACTCGTCCAGCCGGCGGAAGGCCTCCTCCCGCCCGAGCGGCCCCTGCTCCAGCCGCAGCTCCAGAAGGTGCTCCAGCGCCCGACCCACGAGGGGTCCCGGTTCGATGCTCAGATGAGCCATCACCTCCCGACCATCAAGGTCCGGCCGGATCGAGGCGAGCTCCTCCTTCGCGGACAGTTCCTCGATACGCCGCTCGAGCTCGTCCATGCGAGCGGCGAGGGCCCGGGCCTTGCGCTCGTTGCGGGTCGTGCAGTCACAGCGCGTGAGCTCGATCAGCTCGTCGAGCAATGGCCCGGCATCGCGAACGAAGCGGCGCACCGCACTGTCCGTCCAGCCCATCTTGTACGTGTGGAACCGGAGGTGCAGGTACACGAGCCGGCTCACGGCCTCGACGTCCTCGTTGGAGTACCGCAGCTCACGCATGCGGTGTCGGGTCATCCGGGCGCCCACCACCTCGTGATGATGGAAGGACACGCCGTTCTCGCCGTAGGCCCGCGTCCGGGGCTTGCCGACGTCGTGGAACAGGGCTGCGAGGCGAACCAGCCGGCGAGGAGAGGTCTTGGCCACCACCGCGATGGTGTGGGTCAACACGTCCTTGTGGCGGTGGATCGGATCTTGCTCCAAGCGCATGGCGGGAACCTCGGGCAGGAACTCCTCCATCAGCCCCGTGTCCACGAGGAACCACAGACCAGGTGACGGGTCCGCAACGACCAGCAGCTTGTCGAGCTCGTCCCGAATCCGCTCCGCGGAGACGATCGCCAACCGGTGGTGCATCCGCTCTACCGCCGCCGTCAACTCGGGAACCGGGCGCAGCCCGTACCCGGCGATGAAACGCGCCGCCCGCAACATCCGCAGTGGGTCGTCGGCGAAGGACTCCTCCGGTGACAGAGGCGTCCGCAGTCGCGACGCCGCCAAGTCGGCCGCCCCGTCGAAGGGATCGATCAGCTCCGGCTCAGGCAGCGCGAGCGCCATCGCGTTCACCGTGAAGTCACGGCGCGACAGGTCGCTCTCGACCGCATCCGCGAACCGCACGTCGGGCTTACGGGAATCCGGCACGTAAGCCTCGGCGCGATGGGTGGTGATCTCGAAGGTCCATTCCCCACGCTTGACGCCGATCGTCCCGAAGCGCTCCCCCTGGGTCCACACCGCGTCGGCCAGATCACGCACGAGCTGCTTGGTCTGTTCGGGGCGGGCGTCGGTGGTGAGGTCGATGTCACGATCGGCGCCCAGCTCGCGACCGACGAGCAGGTCACGCACGATCCCACCTACGAGGTAGAGCCGGAACCCGGCCGCGGTGAAACGATCAGCGAAAGGTCGCGCCTGGTCGAGCACGGGTCGCAGCCGGTCCGGGATCACGGCGGGCAACGCTACCGGCCGCCCCGCAGGGCATCGCCAGCGGAGGCGATCCGTCAGGGCCAGCCGGCCTCGTCGCGGATCCGCCGGACCGCCTCGACCACCGCCCGTCCCGCACCGCCGGAGGTCGCCGGTTCAGGCCGGTAGTCGACCTCGACCAGCCGAGCCAACGACGCGCCCACCGAGAGGCCCAGCGCTGCGAGGTCGTAGCCTCCCTCGAGGATCAGCAACCGCCGGCCCGCGGGCACCAGCTCGCAGAGCTGGGCCGTGAGATCAGCGAAGTCCCCGGCGCGCAGACCGAGCCCGGTCAGCGGGTCGGCGCGATGGGCGTCGTAGCCAGCAGACACGATCAACCAGGTGGGATGCCAGTGGTCGACCACCGGAGCGACGAGCACGTCGAACGCGAGTCGGTAGACATCTCCCGTCGCGCCAGCGGGGAGCGGCACGTTGATCGTCATCCCTGCCCCTTCACCGCGCCCCGTCTCCTCCAGAGAGCCGGTACCCGGGTAGAGCGGGTACTCGTGGAACGAGACGTACAGCACCCGGGGGTCGTCGTAGAACGCGTCCTGCGTGCCGTTGCCGTGGTGCGCGTCGTAGTCGACGATCAGCACCCGCTCACCACGGTCGGCGAGCGCGGCTGCCGCCACGGCCACGTTGTTGACCAGACAGAAACCCATGGGGCGGGTGGGCGTCGCGTGGTGGCCAGGCGGGCGTACCGCGCAGAACGCCACCTCGGCCTCGCCCGCATCGAGGCGCTCGATGGCATCCAACCCGGCACCGGCCGCGAGGAGCGCGGCCTCGTACGAGCCCTCGGAGACCGCGGTGTCGGCGTCGATCCGGCCGCCCCCCATGATCGACAGCTCCTGCAGCGCTCGCAGGTAGCGACCGGGATGTACCCGTTCGATCGCCGCTTCCGGAGCGGGGCGTGGCTCGAACGGTGCGACGGCTTCGGTGATCCCGGCTTCCTCGATGCCCTGCGCCACCGCCGCCAGCCGCTCGGCTCGTTCCGGGTGCCAACGACCAGGATCGTGCTTCTCGAACAAGGGATGGGTGGCCAGCAGGACGGTCACGAGGCGAGGGTACCCCTCACCTCGGGAGCACGGGCTCGCCCCATCCCGGTCGTACTCGCGGCCGTATCCTCGTCGAGGATCATGGGAAAGATGGATCTGCTGCATCGGGGGTCCGAACGGCTCCGGATCACGCCGTGGCGCGGCGATCCGTCCGTCGCGCAACTGACCCCCACCGCGGGGATGGTTCCCACTGCGAGAGCGATCCGCCGTTCCCTCGACGCGCTCGCGGCGGAGGGCTACCGATCAGTCCTCACCTCCGCCTTGACGCTCGACGAGCAGTACCCGTTCCTCGAGGCCGGGTTCGGGGTGCACGAGCGCCTGCACCTCTTGCGCCACGATCTCCGTGACCTACCGGACGGTCCCTTGCCACCCGGGACGCGCCTGCGGCGCGGGCGCCGCCGTGATCGCACGCCGGTGCTCATGGTCGACGGTGCCGCATTCCAGCCCTTCTGGAGGTTCGACCAGGCGGGCTTCGACGACGCTCGCCAGGCAACCCCGTCATCGAGGTTCCGGGTCGTCGATGCTGGGGCGGTGGCCGCCTATGCCATCACCGGCCGGGCCGGTTCGGTGGGCTACCTGCAGCGCCTCGCCGTGCATCCCGACCATCAACGTCGCGGGCTCGGCACCGCGCTCGTCGCCGATGCCTTACGCTGGGCTCGCCGTCGAGGAAGCGCCTGGGTTCTGGTCAACACCCAGGAGACCAACCAGGACGCGCTGGCGCTCTACCTACGCCTCGGCTTCGTGCAGCAGCCCCACGGGCTGGCTGTGCTCGAGCACCCGCTCGATCGGCGCGGGAAGCGTGCATGACGCCTTCGACCGGCCGAACCTGCCGGCCACGGCTCCGCTCGACCCCACTGCTGGTCACCCTGGCCACAATCTTCGCCTCGCTCGGCCTGGCGACCGTCAGACCGCTCGCAGGGGCAGGAGCCATACCTGAGCTTGCCGGCCCGGCCCGCCTCGAGCTGGTCGATCAGACGGCTTGGGTGGCGCCGGAAGGCACGTTCGAGCTCCGCCTCCGCATCCTCGATCCACCGCCCGAGGCGCGGCTCGCGGTCACGGTCCACCCCGCGGTGTCGTCACGCGCTCGCTTCGAGCAGTCCATCCGGGGGCAGAACCTCGGCGCACCGCTGCGGCCGGGCCCACCGGCCTGGCCTCTCGACGCGCTGGCCGCAGGGGCCGACACCTACCGGGTGGCGGTGCCGGTCAGCACGCTGGCGACTCCCCCGTTCGGCGTCCGCCTCAGCTCGCCGGGGGTGTACCCCGTCAGCGTGGCGATCACCGACCGCGACGGCGGCCCGGTCACGCAGCTGGTGACCCACCTCGTGCGGCTCCCCGCGAGCGGCTCGGCAGGGGTGCCGCTGGCGGTGTCCATCATCGCCCCGCTCGAGGCGGGCTCACCGTTGCGCCCGGACGGTTCGGTCCGGCTCAGCCGCGACGACCGCGAACGCCTCGGGAGCACGATCGCCGCTCTGGCGACCACGGTCGACGTACCACTCACCCTGGCGCCGTCTCCCGAGGTGATCGACGCGCTGGCCATCGCCCAACAACAGGGGGAACCGGATCTGCTCGGTCCCCTGGCTCGCAGCCTCGGCGCCCGCCAGGTCCTGCCCCGC
The DNA here is from genome assembly GCF_014805525.1 of Rhabdothermincola sediminis. Lineage (NCBI taxonomy): Bacteria > Bacillati > Actinomycetota > Acidimicrobiia > Acidimicrobiales > Iamiaceae > Rhabdothermincola > Rhabdothermincola sediminis. The sequence continues at coordinate 17,999 of NZ_JACFSZ010000018.1, forward strand.
CCCTACGCCACCATCGACCTTCCGGCCTGGACACGCGGCTCACAGACCGACCCGGACACCGACATCGGGCTGACCCGCCAGCTGGCCACCGGCAGCGAGGTGGTCGCTGCCCTGCTCGGCACCTGGCCCGACCCGAGGACCTGGCTCGCTGACCACACGATCGACGACGCCACTCTGGGCCGCCTGAGGGCCGCCGGGGTCTCCCAGGTCGTGCTACCCGCCGACCGGCTCGACGACGAGGGCGGGCGGGGAACCACGGCGGACCATCTCGCCTTCGACGTCCGCGACCGCGAAGGTGGGACGCTGCAGGCGGTGCAGACCGATCCCAGCCTGGCGGAGCGGCTGCTCGCCACCTCCGATCCCGTCCTCAACGCCCACCTGGTGCTCGCTGACCTGGCGGTGCTCGCGCTCGAGCGCCCGTCCCAGTCGCGGGGTGCAGTCTTCTCTCCCCCCGGGAGCTTCGCGATCCCGCGTGCGAGCTGGGACGCGTTGCTCCAGGGCCTCTCTCACCGCTCCCCACCGGGAGCGGACCCCCTCGTGAGCCCGGTGACGCTCGACGACCTGTTCCGAGCGGTCGACATCGCCACCACCGGCCGAGCAGGCACCCGATCACCGCTGGTGCGCGAGCTTGCCGCCGCCTTCTCCGAAGGCGACGTCAGCACGCTGGCCGCCGACAGCGCGGCCATGTGGAGCCGGATCGACTCGTTCGCATCGATGCTCGAGCCCCCGACGCCGGTGGAGCCAGGCGCCGCGGGCTCCGGTAGCGACCAGGGCGTTGTCGCGCCGAGCGTGGCCCGAGAGCTGGTCTGGCCGATGCGGCGCCTGGTTCTGGCCGCCGGCGCGGCCGACCTGGACGAGCCCGAGCGGGACGCCTTCCTCACCGCCGCCGATGTGGCCGTCCAGGCCCGGCTCGCGGCGATCACTCTTCCCGGGCCTCAACAGATCACGCTGACCGAGCGCACCAGCCGGGTCCCGCTCACCTTCGAGAACCAGCTCGATCATGCGGTCACCGTGGAGGTGGCGCTGCAGAGCGAGAAGCTCGAGTTCCCGGGTGGCGACCTCCAGGTCCTCACACTGCCGCCGAAGGAGACCACCCGCTACGAGATCACCGTCGAGACCCGCTCCTCAGGTGCGTTCCCCATGGAGGTCACCATTCGCTCACCCGACCGAGGCCTGGTGCTGGGCGCCACCCGGTTCTCCGTGCGCTCGACGGCCATCTCGGGGATCGGGCTGCTGTTGTCCGCCGTGGCCGGCGCGTTCCTGCTGCTGTGGTGGGCGCGTCATTTCCGTGATGTGCGCCGGAGCCGGCGGCTGGTCTCCCCCAACCATCCCGCCTCGCGTCCGGTGAGCAGCCCCCGTTCCCCGAGTCCCACGGCGGGGTCCGCTACGCTCCCCCGATCGGTCGGCGCGGAGGGCGCCGCCAGCGGGGGAGACCATGCCCGGAGTCCAGATCGTCACTGACAGCGCCTGCGACCTCGAACCCGAGGAGGCCGACCGACACCGCATCCGAGTGGTACCGCTCTCCATACGATTCGGTGACCGGGAGTTCATCGACCGGGAGGAGCTCTCGGTCGAGGAGTTCTACGAACGGATGGCGGCGTCCGACACGTTGCCCGAGACCGCAGCGCCACCGCCGGGCAAGTTCGAGCAGGCTTTTCGGGACGCTGCCAACGACGGAGCCGACGCGGTGGTGTGCATCAACCTGTCGAGCGCGTTGTCGGCCACGATGCAGTCGGCACAGAACGCGGCGGCCGCCGTGGCCGACGACATCGACGTGCGCATCGTCGATTCGAGGTCGATCACCGGTGGCCTCGGGATCCAGGTCGTGGAAGCCGCGAAGGCTGCCGCCGACGGCAAGAGCGTCGACGACGTGGTGGCCGTCGTGGAGGATCTGGTTCCACGAACCGAGATCTACGGCGCTCTGGACACGCTTGAGAACCTCAAGAAGGGGGGGCGCATCGGCAACGCCCGAGCCCTGCTCGGTTCCATGTTGTCGTTCAAGCCGCTCATCCACATCGCCGACGGAGCGGTGGAAGAGGCCGGAAAGCCGCGGACCCGCAAGCGTGCGCTCGAGGCACTACGCGACAAGCTCTTCGCCGAAGGCGACGTGTCCCACCTGCGGGTCTGCCACGGCGAGGCCCCCGACCTCGAGGAGTTCCTGGAGCTCATCTCCCCCCGTTACCCACGCGAAGAGATCACCGTCTGCAAGATCGGCGCGGTGATCGGCACCCACGGCGGCCCTCGCATCATCGGTGTCTGCTACGTGAAGTAGCGCCCGGCGGCTCCGACCGTCACGTGCCGGCGCCAACTACCGTGGGTCTGCCGTGTCCGGTCCCGCCACCAGCCCGCCACCTGGCCCTCGGGGAGCCTCAGACGCGCCGGTCCCAGCGCGACCGGCCGCACCTCACCCCGGTCTGATCCTCGCGGGCCGGTACGCCCTGCGGCACCTGATCGCCAAGGGCGGGATGGCTGAGGTCTGGGAGGGCGTCGACCACGTGCTCGAGCGGCCGGTCGCCCTCAAGCTGCTGCACGCGCACCTGTCCTCCGATCAGGCCTTCACCGCCCGGTTCCGGGCCGAGGCCATCGCCGCAGCCCGGCTCCGTCACCCCTCGATCGTGGCCATCTTCGACACCTGTCACGATCAGGGCCACGAGGCGATCGTCATGGAGCTCATTCGTGGAAGGACGGTGCGCGAGTTCCTCGACGAGCACGGACCCCTCGATCCCGACGACGCGATCCACCTCGGCACACAGGTCGCGGACGCCCTCACCGTCGCCCACCGTGCCGGAGTCATCCACCGCGACATCAAGCCGGCGAACATCCTGTTGTGCGACGACGAGCGGGTCATGGTCACCGACTTCGGAATCGCCAAGGTGTACGGCGGGTCCGATCTGACCAGTACCGGCACCATGCTCGGGACCGTGAAGTACCTGGCTCCCGAACAGGTCGCTGGCCGACCCGTTGACCCTCGCGCGGATCTGTACTCGCTCGGCGTGGTGCTCTACGAGTGCCTGACCGGACGGCCACCGTTCACCGGCGACGCGGCAGCGGCGGTCGCCCTCGCCCGGCTTCACCAACCGGTGCTGCCGGCGCGGGCCCTTCGCCCTGAGCTCCCCGAGCGCCTCGACCGTGTTCTGCTGCGGGTCCTGGCGAGAGAGCCCGACGATCGCTACCCGGACGCGCCTGCGTTCCGAGCGGCCCTGCTCGCAGCCGGCGCAGAGCCGAGGCCAGGCCCCGCTCCGAGCCTCGCAGGGGACCGGACGGCCATCACGGCTCGTCTCGCGGATCCCGACCCGACCTCCGTCTCGCCGGTCGCGGGAGCGGTGCCGACGGTCGCAGCGGCAGCGCCCACACCTCACCAGGTGCCGCCATCGCCGGCACGCCGCTCACGCCGGCGATGGGTGCTGGCTGCTGTCCTGGCGGGCGTGGCTGCCACGTCCATGGCTGTGGCGGCGGTCCTCGTGTCCCGTACCAGCGGCGACGAGATGCTGCTCCCCCGCCCGGGCCTCTCTGGTCGGGCGCCGGTGACGATCCCCATCAGCTCCGTGCAACCGTTCGACCCCGCCGGTGACGATCACGAGAACGATGCACAGGCGAACCTGGCCGTCGACGGTGACCCTTCGACTTCGTGGCGCACCGAGACCTACCAGACTCGCCAGTTCGGCAACCTCAAGGACGGTGTGGGCCTGGTGGTCGCGCTCCCCGCTGCTGCCCGGCTCGGTCGTCTCGAGGTGAGCTCGCCCACCAACGGGTGGGCTGCGTCGGTGCACGTGGCCGCGACCCTCCCGCCGGATCTCGCTGGCTGGGGCCGACCGGTGGACGCGTCCGAGGGGATCCAGGGTGATGCCACATTCGATCTACGTGGCACCTCCGGTGCCTTCGTACTCCTGTGGATCACCGACCTCGGAGACGGGCCGGGCCGGGTGGAGGTCGAGGAACTGGCGGTGATCGGCCGCTGAGACTCCCGCGAGGTGGGAAGGTAGGCCAATCCCAATCTCCACTTCGGCGTATGGACTGAGGAGGAGACTGGTGATGTGTGGTTCGATTTGAGCGAGGTGTTCGATGACATCGAGGAAGCTCGCCGCAAGGCTAGGTCCCGCAACGAGAAGGCGATGTGGGACATCGCTGGCGGGAGAGAGGTGCCCACCGGAGGTACCGGTGGTACAGAGACCACCGTTTCCGCGTCTGGAGGAGGACTGCGTGAATCGCAAGACGTTCAAGGTGCCCGAGAACTGGCAGGAGATGACTCCCGAGGAGAAGGACGAGTTCCTCGAGGCGGTGCTGGACGAGGCCATCGGCCCGGTCCAGGAGCAGCCATCACTACAGCCGTCGACCCCAGACGACGAATCCGAGGCGGGTGATCGGCCGCTGAGACTCCCGCGAGGTGGGAAGGGGCACCGCTAGGCTCGGCCGATCCGGGGGGAGGCCGACGACCGAGCGCTGGTGTCCGCCGCTCAGGCGGGTGGCCGGGACGCGCTCGAGGCCCTGCTGCGCCGGCACTACGACCGCATCCATGCCCTCTGCCGCCGTCTCACCGGCCACGACGAGGACGCGCTCGACGCCACCCAGGAAGCCCTCCTTGCGATCGTGCGGGGGCTCGACCGATTCGACGGACGGGCCGCGTTCAGCACGTGGAGCTACCGGGTGGCGACCAACACCTGCCTCGACCAGCTCCGCCGACGGAGGCGGCGCCCCGAGCCCGCTCCGCGGGACACGGCCACTGACGACCCGGCGGTCCCGAGCTTCGACCAACTCCTGAGCGACCGCCTGGCCATCGACGAGGTGCTCGCCACCCTGGCACCCGAGTTCCGGGCCGCGGTCGTCCTTCGCGACGTGCTGGGGCTCGACTACGCCACGATCGGCGAGGTGTTGGACATCCCACCGGGCACGGTACGGTCTCGCATCGCCCGGGGCCGAGCCGCGCTCGCGGATCAGCTCGGGAACCTCAATCCCTCCGTCGACGTCCCAACAGACAGACCATGACGGACGTGACCCCCCCACACCTTCCCCCCGACGACGAGCTCGTCTCCGCGGTCCTCGACGGTGAGGCGTCGGCGGAGGAGGAGGCCCAGGTGCTCGCAGACCCTGACGCCCGGGAACGCTTGGAGCGCTTTCGGGAGCTCGCAGCCCGCCTCCGCACCCCGGTCGCCCCATTGGAACCCGCGGTGCGAGCACAGCTCATCGACCGCGCTCTCGCAGCTCGTCCCAGCCACGGCCGCCACGAGGACCCCGACCCTGCAGCGCACGGTCGGGACCAGGCATTGCCCCCTCCGGGGCCGGACCGACACCCGGCAATGCTCGCTGCCAGGTCTGCGTTGGCCATCGCCGCCGCCGTGGCGGTGGCGATCGCCACGTTCGCTCTGCTCCGCTGGGACCGCACGGCGAGCCACACCGACGTCGCGTCCGGCCCTCAGCCGGACCGTACGGAGACCTTCGCGGAGGTGGGCGCCGAAATCCGTGGTGGGACCTCCCCACGCGACGCTGCCACCCCCGAACCAACCGCTTCCGGCGAGGAGCGCACACCGGAGGCGGCGCCGATCGGCGAGCCCCAGCTCGGGACGTTCACCAACGCGGAGGATCTCCGGCAGGCGGTCCGCGAGGCCTACGGGACCACTGGCTCGACCGCCCAGACCCCGAGCGGCACCGCACCGGATCGGCGAGCCTCCGACCTTCCGGCGAACACCGCCACGATGGGTCCGTCGCCTTGCGCACCCCTCGCCAGGACCACCGAACCCTCGCTCGGCCCATGGGTGTATGCGGCTGGCCTGACCTATCGGGGCGTAACGGCGTATCTCGACGTGTTCGCTCCCGGCGACGGCTCTCCTGCGATCGTCGTGGTCACGGCGGTGGAAGGTTGCCGCATCCTTGAGCGATTCACGCTCTGATTTCCCTGCCACTGCCCTCCGCTCCCTCGTCGGAGGAGAGTGCCGGAAGGCGGCGAAGCTCGGCGCCTTCCGGGACTAGGATCGCCGGCATGGCCAGCCCGATCGATCGCGCGCTGCCGATGGCCGACCGGTCGACCCCGGCGGACGACTGGCCTGCCCAGGCGACGGGCGCCATCGTCAACGTGGTCGACCAGGTCCGCGACAAGACGACGGGGCCGATCCTCACCGCCTCGCGGGCGCTGGTCTTCGGGTTGATCACCATCGTGCTCGCCAGCATCGTCGTGGTCCTGGTGATCGTCGCCCTGCTGCGACTGCTCAACGAGTTGCTGCCGGCCGTCTGGCTCACCTACCTGATCGTCGGGGCGTTCTTCACCGGGGTCGGGGCAATCCTGTTCCGGAAGCGACACGCGCCGCCCTACCTCTGACGGATACCCCCGGGAATAGCTCTGCCCACGACCCGTTTGCGGGGACACCTCCGTGACCAGCTGCCAGGACCACTCCACCGTGGAAGGACTCACATGACGACCGACGTACGCAACGTCATCATCATCGGCTCCGGTCCCGCGGGCCTGACCGCAGCCATCTACACCGCCAGGGCCAACCTCCACCCCCTCGTGATCGAGGGCGAGCCGTCATCGACCAGCGATCAACCCGGTGGCCAGCTCATGCTCACTACCGAGGTCGAGAACTTCCCCGGCTTCCCGGAAGGCATCATGGGCCCCGAGCTCATGTCCCGCTTCCGCGACCAGGCTCTGCGGTTCGGAGCAGAGATCGTCACCGAGCGGGTCACGAGAGTCGACCTGTCGAGCAGGCCGTTCGGGGTCTGGGTGGGTGACCCCCAAGCCGAGCAGCCCACCTACCGCAGCCGCGTCGTCATCGTGTCCACCGGGGCCCGCTCGCTCATGCTGGGTCTCGAGGGTGAGCGACGCCTGCTCGGCCACGGCGTCTCGACCTGTGCCACCTGCGACGGTTTCTTCTTCCGGGGTCAGCACATCGCAGTCGTCGGAGGTGGCGATTCGGCGGTCGAAGAAGCCACGTTCCTCACGAAGTTCGCCGAGAAGGTCACGCTCATCCACCGGCGTGACGAGCTGCGGGCCTCGAAGATCATGCAGGAACGAGCCTTCGCCAATCCCAAGATCGAGATCCTCTGGAACCACGTGGTCGACGAGGTGCTGGGGACGACCACCGTCGAAGGCCTCAAGGTTCGCAACGTCCTCACCGGCGAGGTCTCCGAGCTCGCCGTGACCGGCCTGTTCGTGGCGATCGGCCACCAGCCCAACACCGACCTGTTCAAGGGACAGCTGGAGATGGAGGACACGGGATACCTGATCACCCGCGAGGGCACGCGTACCAACGTCGAAGGGGTCTTCGCGTGCGGTGACGTCCAGGACCACGTCTACCGCCAGGCGATCACCGCTGCCGGCTCAGGGTGCATGGCCGCTATCGACGCCGAGCGGTGGCTGGAGGCACAGCCCCATCCATGAGCGGATCGGTATCGCGCTACGGTGAGCGCTGCGATGACGCGTCGGCGCGCACGGAATGTCGGCCGCGGTCTGCACGTTGATGTGAGTCCCGCTCGTAGCCCTAGAAGGATCCAGTGATGTCCGTATCCGTCACCACGCTCTCCGACGCCACCTTCGATGAAGAGGTGCTCGGGGCCGATCAGCCGGTCCTCGTCGATTTCTGGGCCGAGTGGTGCGGACCCTGCAAGATGATCGCCCCCGTCCTCGAGGAGATCGCCGCCGAACACCCCGGTCTGCGGGTCGCCAAGCTGAACGTGGACGACAACCCTGACATCCCACTCCGCTTTTCGGTGATGAGTATCCCAACGCTTATCGTTTTCAAAGATGGCAAGGAGGCGACCCGTATCGTCGGAGCCAGGGGCAAGGCGCAGCTCGTACAGGAGTTGAGCCAGTTCCTCTGATCCTCGAGGGTCAACCCCATCCCGACTGATGAGAGCGGGGGGTTCTGGTGCCTGAGCGTCCCACCTCTGCGAGCCCGACCACCCTTCCGTTGCTGCCCGACGCCTGCGGCGAAGCGGTGCGCGACCTCCAGCAGCGGCTCACCGCGCTGGGCCAGGAGATCGATCCCGGCGAGCTGGGAACGTTCGGTCCGAGCACCGAACGGGCCGTGCGGCGATTCCAGGAGAGCCGGGGTCTCCTGGTCAACGGCTCGTGCGATGCGCCGACGTGGGCGGCGTTGGTGGAAGCGGGCTACCGACTCGGTGATCGGCTGCTCTACCACCGCAACCCGATGCTCCGCGGCGATGACGTGGCCGCTCTCCAGTTGCGGCTCGGAGCGCTGGGATTCGACGCCGGCCGCGTGGACGGCATCTTCGGCCCCAACACCGAAGCCGCCTTGAAGGACTTCCAGCGAAACACCGGACTCACGACCGACGGGGTCTGCGGGCGCGACGTGCTCGCCACGCTCGATCGGCTCGGCGGCCGCGTCGACCACAACTCAAACGTTGCCGGGGTCCGCGAACGTGACCGTCTCCGGCACTCGCCGCGTGCGCTCCATGACCGCCGAGTCGCTATCGGCGACGGGGGTGGACTGGAGGTGGTGGTCAGCGCCATGGCCAGGGATCTGCAGGGCAAGGGCGCGGTGGTGGCCGTGCTCAACCATCCTGACCCGTCGATCCACGCCCGGGAAGCCAACGAGTTCGACGCTGACGTCTACCTCGGGCTCGGCTTCGGTGACCAGGATGTCTGCCGATGCACCTACTACGCCACGACGGGCTTCGAGAGCGCCGGTGGGCATCACCTAGCTGATGTCCTCACCACCACCCTCCACCGGCAAGCCGGACTCCCCGTCTCTGAGAGCCGGGCGATGCGATTGCCGATCCTCCGGGAGACCCGGATGCCCGCCGTGATGTGCTACCTGGGACCAGTGGATCAGGTGGTCGCCCGCACCGCCGCCGTCGCCGAAGCCCTGGTCACCGGGCTGATCCAGTGGGTGGAGGATCCGGTCGTCACGTGACACCGGCCTCTCACCCAGACTGCTTCATGTGACAGATGCCACTGAAGTCGAACGGTTGACCACAGGGTTTGTCACAGGTTGTGGATCAACCAGAGCCTCCCGCGGCCACGAGCGGACAGATGCTCAGGTCGTTCCCGATCCTGCCGTGATCACCCCGTAGATCCGCTCGAGGTCGTCAAGAGAGGCGAACTCGATGATCACTCTCCCGCGATCGGCACCGAGCGTGACCTTCACCCTGGTATCGAGACGATCCGCGAGCAGGGCCTCGAGCTCCAGGATGGCTGCCGGCCTGGTCTCTCCCGGTTCGTGTCGGCTCGATGTCTCGACCGGCGACGGAGCGACAGGTGCTACCCCCTCGGTCGTCGGAGGCTCGTCACCTTGCACCTGCCGGCGCACCAGCTCCTCGACCTCCCGCACCGTCAACTCCTCAGCCACGGCCAACCGGGCCAGCTCTTCCTGAAAGGCCTGATCCGGCACCCCGAGGATGGCCCGAGCGTGGCCTGCGGAGAGTTGACCCTCCGCCACCATCTTCTGGACCCCTCCAGGCAACTGGAGCAATCGAATCGTGTTCGCTACCGCCGAGCGGCTCTTGCCCACTCGGGTCGCCACCTGATCCTGGGTCAACGAAAAGTCATCGATGAGCTGCTGGTAGGCCGCCGCCTCCTCCAGCGGGTTCAGATCCTCTCGATGCAGGTTCTCGACCAGCGCTTGCTCCAGCGACTGTTCGCTCTGCACCGTCCGTACCAACGCGGGGATGGTCGCCAGGCCTGCCCTCTGCGCTGCTCGCCATCGCCGCTCACCGGCGATCAGCTCGTACAGGTCAGTGCCAGCCGGACGGACCAGGATCGGCTGCAGGACGCCGACCTCCCGGATGGACGCGGTCAGCGAGGCCAGCGCCTCCTCATCGAAATGTGAGCGGGGTTGGTACCGGTTGGGTTCGATCTGGGTGATCGGGAGCTCCCGGAGCTGGGGACCTCCGTCACCCGACTCCTCTGAGGCGGGGATGAGTGCCCCGAGACCCTTACCCAACCCGCTGCGCCGCGCCACCGCTGACCTCCTTCGCCAGCTCCCGGTAGGCGATCGCGCCTCGGGAACTCGGATCAAACGTGATGATCGGCTGACCGAACGACGGGGCCTCGGACAACCGCACGGTGCGCGGCACGACCTGCCGCAACACCTTGTCACCGAAATGGGCTCGTACCTCGCTGGCCACCTGATCCGCCAGCTTCGTGCGGGCATCGAACATGACCAGCACGATGGCGCTGACCTCGAGGTCGGGATTCAGGTTCCGTTGCACCAAGTCGACGTTGCGGAGCAGCTGACCCAACCCCTCCAGCGCGTAGTACTCGCACTGGATCGGCACCAGCACCTCCGTCGCCGCCGCAAAGGCGTTCACAGTGAGCAGGCCGAGCGATGGTGGACAGTCGATCAGGATGTAGTCGTAGTCGTCACGGACTTCCCGCAACGCCTTGCGGAGCTTCAACTCCCGGCTGAACGCGGGAACGAGCTCGATCTCGGCCCCGGCGAGATCGAGGCTCGCAGGAGCCACGAACAGCCCTCGGACCGATGACCCCTCGATGCAGTCATCGAGGGGGACGTCGTTGATGATCACGTCGTACATGGAGGCGTCGAGGGCTCTGATGTTGATCCCGAGCCCGGTCGAGGCGTTCCCTTGCGGATCGAGATCGATGACGAGCGTGCGGTAGCCCAACTCCGCAAGGCACGCCCCCAGGTTCACCGCAGTGGTCGTCTTCCCCACCCCTCCCTTCTGGTTGGCGATCGCGATCACCCGGGGTAATGGCCGCCGGACCGTGGCCGGTGCTCCTGCCTCGATGATTCGCTCGGCCAGATCGATGTCCTCCGGTAGGTCGATGGCGGCGTCCGGTGACGAGTCAACCTGGTCGACGTCGCGCTCCGACGGTTCGTCGGTCGACGGCGGCTGGGCCTCAGTTACCGCTGCCTGGGTCGGTTGCCCAGGCAGGAACCTGCTCAGGATGCCGAACGCGGGACGTCCACCGCTTCCGCTGGATTCGGGGGTCACTGACCCATCCTTCCTTTCGAACAGCGTCATGGTCAAGCACCGTGGCGGTGTTTCACGTGGAACACCCGGTCAGTGGAACAGCGGTCGCTTCGCCGGGATCCCGACCCGGCGCGGGAAGCGCTCCGGACAGAGCCTCGCCTGCCTCAATGCTTGGATTCCGTGAGTGACGCCTTCTGGTTCGAACCCAAGCTCCGCCAGCTCCTCCGCCGGCCAGCGCTGTCGCGCCTGGGGGTATGGCGGCTCGCTCACCAGCAGGTAGCCGTCCTGCCGCAGGAAACCCGTTGCGCACTCAGCGGTGACCGCCGGTGGCCCGAAGCTCCGAACCACCACCAGGTCGATCTGGTGACGGAGCTGCGTATCCCGGGCCAGCAGCTCCGCACGACCCCACCGAACCGAGACCCGGTCGGCCAGACCTAGGGTGCTGACGGCCTCTTGGAGGAACGCCGCACGACGCTCGCCAGCCTCGACCAGAACCCAGGTGAGTTCGGGGTGGTCAACAGCGAGCGCCAGACCAGGCACCCCGCCGCCACTGCCCAGGTCAACAGCGCGGACGAAGAGCGCTCCCCGCACCAGGAGATCGTCGATCCGACACCTGAAACGCTCGGCCTGCCGGACGTGCTCGTCCACGGGTCCCGGACCGAGAAACCCCCTGCGCCGTGCCTCTTCGAGCACCGCCAGCAGCGCTGCCCGTTCAGAGGACGCGCTCACTCGCGGGCCTCGCCGGTCGCGGAGGCGGATCGCAGCGAGTAGTCCCGCTTCAGGGCTGCGGGACGATGATCACTCGGCGGCGAGGATCTTCGCCCTCAGAGAGCGTCGACACGCCGTCGATCGCATTCACCGTATCGTGGACGACTTTTCGATCGGCCGATCCCATCGGCTCGAGAGCCTTTTGCACCCCGGTCCGCTTGACCTCCTCGGCGACCGAGCGAGCGAACCGCTCCAGGGCCTGGCGGCGACGCTCACGGTATCCCGCCACATCCACGCGAAACCGTCCACGGTGAGCGCCTTGGGCCTGGCGCTGCACCACGGTCCGAGCGAGCTCCTGCAGGGCGACGAGCGTCTGCCCCTTGGGGCCGATCAACAGGCCGAGGTCGTCGCCTTCGATCCTCACTTCCAGGGTGTCGTCGTCGATGCGCACTTGCTGCACGTCGCCGTCGAGATCGAACGCGTCGAGCAAGCCTTCCAGGAAGGCCTCCACGATGTCGCCCTGCTCCTCCAGAGAGACCTCCTCCACCGTCATGCCCGGCCCTCCTTCATCGGGGCTGCTCGACTTCGCCGCCTGTTCTGACGGTACCGCACCAGCATCGGCTCCGCGCCCCGATGCACCTCGACCGCCGCCTCCCCGCCTGCGAGACCGTCGTGCACTCGTCGCCGCGGCTCGATTTCCAGCGGCTTCGGAGCTCTGGACGCTCGCAGCACCGCTGGCCTCAGTCGGACGCTCTTCCCCCGTCCGCGTCCCGGTCTGTCCCGCCTCCTGCCGCTTGACGGTCTTCGGCGACCCCGCGCTCACCTCCTCGCGGCCCTTGTCGCCGGCTGACCGCCCCCGCCTCCGGCGCTCGCGACGGTCGGTCTTGGGTCGGGGCTGGGTCGGCTTGACCCGGGCCCTCACCCGAGCCTCACGGCGAATCCGCCCGAAGAGCCCGGCCTTGGGCTCCTCGATCACCTCGAACTCCGCGTCACTCAGGTCGACGCCCAACTGGTCGAGGGCTCGGTCCTTCGCTTCGTCCACCGTTCGCCCGGTGGTCTCCACCCACTCCAACCTCGGCTACCTCTTCTTCTTGCGCGCCCGCGGCTGCAGAGCCCGCTGGCCTGTCCCGCCAGTCGCCTTGGGGGTGACCCGGCTCGCCCCAGCGTTGCGGCTCGCCGGCCGCTTGGCCGCCTTGGCCGTCTCCTGTTTCGCACTCTTGCCCGCCCCCCCGGTCTTGCCGGGCTCGTCCTTGCTGGGCGAGCTCTGCTTCTTGGCCGGCGCAGCAGCAGCCTTCTTGCCAGCCTCCCGGTTCGCCTTCAGTTCCGCCCGGGACATCCCGTAGATGCTGCGCGAGATGAACGCCTGCTGCCCGATGCGATAGAGGTTCGACACGGCGAAGTACAGGACCAGACCGACGGGGAGCCCGAACGAGATCACCGGCAGGAACACCGGCATGATGCGCATGATCATCTGTTGCTGTGGATTGATCTGCGCGTTGGGGTTGCGGCCCTGGATCTGTCGTTGCTGGACGAACCCGGTCACCCCGACGATGGCGATGAGAGCCAGATACGGCAACGCATGCACAATGCCGGTGCTCAACGCCTGGCTCGCCGACTCCGCCAGGTTCATCCCCAGCGGCCCACTCATCGTCGTCGAGCCATGCAGGGCCTGGTACATCTCCGTGTCAGGGCGGATGAAGGCTGGATCGAACGGACGTTCGATCACCGGTGTTGTTCCCGGCGTCCTCCCCACCCCGAGCTGACCCGTCACCCAACCGGCATCGAACCCGAACGAGCTCTCCCGCCGGGTGAGGCCACGAAGCACCTGGTACAGCACCAGGAAAACCGGCATCTGCACGAGCAGGGGGAGGCAACCTCCCAACGGGTTGAGGTTGTTCTCCTTGTAGAACTTGAGAAGCTCCTCGTTGAGCCGCTGGCGATCGTCCTTGTACTGCTGCTGGATCTTGCGGATCTCCGGCTGGAGCTGCTGCATGACCATCATGGACCGGGTGCCCTTCAGGGTCAGCGGCGTCACGATGATCATCACGAGCAGGGTCAGCATTGTGATGGCGAACGCGTAGCTGTGCACCAGCCCGTAGAAGAACGACAGGATCGAGGCGAAGAAGTCGAAGAACGCGTTCATCAAGCGGCCTTCCGTTGCGTGGTCGACGAGGAGGGTCGGGCCAGCGGCTCGGGCACGGGGTCCCAACCGTGGCCGCCCCACGGGTGGCAGCGACCCAACCTGCGGGCGGCCAACCAACCACCGCGCACCGCACCATGGATCTGGATGGCCTCGAGCGCGTAGGTGGAGCACGTCGGCGTGTACCGGCACGGCGACGGGCGCCATGCGAAGACCCACTGGTAGGCCCGGATGGACGCCATCAACAGGCGAGCCGGGAGCCGGGCCGGGCGCGACTCGTTCACCCGCGCCCCTTCCCCACACGCTCCAGCGCTGCTGTCACGTTGCTCCTCAACTCCTCATGAGACAGTGCCACGGCGTCCGGATCCACGCCGATCAGGTACACCCCTGGCCCGAGTGGACTGTCCACATCCCGGGCCAGCTCCACCAGGACTCCTCGGAGGCGTCGCCGGATACGGTTGCGGACCACCGCTGAGCCCACCCGCCTGCTGACCGCGAACGCGACCCTCGGTGGCTGGTGCCGCTCGCCCGGGGTCTTCGCGGGCAGGTGGGTGACCCGAACCGGCCCAGAGCGGGATCGCCTTCCGTACCGCCGGAGCGCGTCGAAGGTCCGGCGGTCCCGGACTCGCCAGATCAGGCGGACAGTCGCTGCCGCCCCTTCAAGCGACGAGCCCTCAGGACTCGGCGTCCCGCTCGCGTCGACATGCGGTGCCGGAAGCCGTGCCGCTTGGCTCGGCGACGGTTGTTGGGCTGAAACGTTCGCTTCACCTCTTGCCTCCTCGACCACCGAGCCTCCCTCGGCTGGCGGCGTTGTGGAAATCCGAGTGGCGAGACCCTCCGGCACATGGGGCGCCACCCGGCCGCGCGTCCCGACGACCACTCGCGCGTGTCTCGGCGCGACTCGCCAATGCTGGCCCCGAGGGTAGAACCGTGGTCCTGAGACGGGCAACCCGGCTCGGGTCAACCCCCGGCTCACCCCTGAAAACCCCTCCTGACCAGCCCGTTCTCGGCCATCGCGGGTGCCCCGTGCGCGACCGTCCACAGGGTGCTACGGTCGCCCATCGCACCGAATCGACTCGTTCGCCCCTCGACGAAGACGGTCGGTCGCAACCAGGCTGGCTACCCCCGAAAGGGCGCCAGCCACGTTTTCCACAGTTGTGGACTCCGTTGTGGACGTGATGGTACCCAAGGAGGCGTACGGGCTGGTGGAGCGAGCGGACGAGTTGTGGACAGCATGTGCGGAGATCCTTCGCGAGCAGGTCTCCGAAGCTGTCTGGCTCACCACCTTCAACGCCGCCGAGCCCTTGGAGCTGGCCGATGGGCAACTCCGCTTGGCCGTGCCGAGCAGCGTCGTGCGGGACCGTATTGAAGGCCGCTACCTGACGCTGGTGCGCAGTGCCCTCGCCGACGTCGGTGGCGGAGCCGTCGAGCTCCGGATCGAGGTGCACACGGAGGGTGACCAGGCAGCGACTCGAGATGAGCTCCCATCGGGGACCCATCCCGACAGCCAGGACATCCACAGCCCTGTGGACAACGGTCATCAGCTGCTCGGCAGATCCGACGACATCGGTTCCCGCCGGGGGCGGGAGCCGGATTTCGTCAACCCTCGCTACACGTTCGAGGCCTTCGTCATCGGCACGTCGAACCGATTCGCTCACGCCGCCGCGCTCTCCGTGGCAGAGACCCCGGCTCGCTCCTACAACCCGCTGTTCATCTACGGCGACGCAGGCCTGGGCAAGACCCACCTCCTCCAGGCGATCGCGCACTACGTCAACGAGAACTACCCGACCTTCGTGGTGCGCTACGTAACCACCGAGACGTTCCTCAATCAGTTCGTCGACGCCATCCGCGCCGGCGCCATGGCCGACTTCAAGAAGCGCTACCGCGAGGTCGACGTCCTGCTGCTCGACGACATCCAGTTCATCGAGAAGAGCGAGCAGCTCCAGGACGAGTTCTTCCACACGTTCAACGCCCTCTACCAGGCAAACCGCCAGATCGTCCTGTCCTCGGACCGCCCGCCAGATGCCATGGCCACGCTCGAGGAGCGGCTCCGCAGCCGGTTCAAGATGGGGCTCACCACCGAGATCAACCCACCCGAGCTCGAGACCCGGCTGGCGATCCTCCGGAAGAAAGCCGAGAACGAACCGGTGCCTCCACCACCGGAGGTCCTCGAGTTCATCGCCTCACACATCACCAACAACATCCGTGAGCTGGAGGGTGCACTCATCCGGGTCTGTGCCTACGCGAGCCTCACCGACGAGAAGCTCTCGGTCGATCTCGCCGAACGGGTGCTCTCGGATCTCATCACCGACAGCGGGCCCAAACCCATCACCCCCGAGCTCATCATGCGCAAGACCTGCGAGATGTTCGGCTACTCGGAAGAGGAGATCCGGGGCAAGAGCCGGCGGCGGCCCCTCGTCACCGCCCGCCAGATCGGCATGTACGTGTTCCGGGAGATGACCGATCTGAGCTACCCCGCCATCGCGCGCGAGTTCGGCGGCCGAGATCACACAACGGTCATCCACGCCGTCGAGAAGGTGGGCGCCCTCATGAAAGAACGCCGGCAGGTCTACGACCAGGTGACCGCACTCACCCAGGCCGTCCGGAGCGGATCCTGACCTGCTCGACCCCGCGGGGACGGCGTGTCGATGGGGAAGACACCGTGGAGAAGTCTGTGGATCGGACGCCCGCCAGCGTGGACATCTGCCCGGTGATCCCCCGACGTCCCCGACGACCATGCCAACCTGTGAAGGACTGGGGATGGCCCCAGGACAGCAAAACCATCCCTGACCTGGCTCAACGGGTAGATGTCCACAATCCCCAGCCCCTACTACGGCTACTACCAGCTATCAGTCAACTAGAAGAGATAGAGAAAGCGAGCCTGCGGTGAAGTTCCGGTGCGAACGCGACAAGCTCGTCGAGGCCCTCAGTGCTGCGCAGCGAGCGGTGACCAACCGGGGCAGCAGCCTGCCGGTGCTGTCAGGAGTCCGGCTGGAGCTCGCGGGGGATCGCCTGCGGGTGACTGGCAGCGACCTCGATCTCACCATTTCCGCAACCATCGAGGTCGCAGCAGGTGACGACGGTGTCGGGGTGTTGCCCGCGAAGCTCGTGACCGACATCGTCCGAGCGCTGGGCCCAGGAGCGGTCGAGGTCGAGGTCGATGACGACGAGGCGCGCATCGTGGCAGGCCGGTCGCAGTTCGCGGTGCGGACCATCCCGGCTCACGAGTTCCCCCAACTCCCGGAGCCGGCCGACCAATCCGTGGAGCTCGACGCCCAGGCCTTCGCCGACGCCTTGCGGCAGGTGGTCTCCGCGGCGAGCGTGGATGAGGCCCGACCGATCCTCACCGGGGTGCTGATGGCTGCCGAAGCTGACGGCCTCCGCCTCGTGGCCACCGATTCGTACCGGCTAGCGGTGCGTGATCTTCCCGGGACGTCGGTCCTGGAGCCCGACCAGAGCGTGCTCGTCCCCTCTCACGCCCTGAAGGAGCTGACCCGCCTGCTCGGTGACGCGTCGACCATCACCCTGCGTCTGGGGGAGCGGGACGCGTCCTTCGAGCTCGACGGGATCGGCGACCTGAGCGCTGTGCGGCTGATGACCCGGCTCATCGAGGGAGAGTTCCCCAACTACCGGGGCCTCATCCCGAAGAACCAGCCGAACCGGCTGACCGTGGAGCGGGAGGGGCTGCTGGAGGCGCTCCGGCGGGTACGCCTGCTCGCTCGGGAGGCCACGCCCGTTCGCCTGGTCATGAGGCCGGACAGCCTCGAGCTCCTTGCCGTCACCCAGGACGTAGGCCAGGCCCATGAGGAGCTCGACGCGAAGTACGAAGGCACCGAACTGACGGTGGCCTTCAACCCGGAGTACCTGATCGCGGGCATCGAGGTCACTCCTGGCGACGAGATCACCCTCGAGACGATCGACGCGCTGAAGCCGGCGCTCGTGCACAGCCTCGGTGACACGGAGTTCCTGTACCTGCTGATGCCGGTGCGGGTGAGTTGACGCCCCTTGTATCTGCGCCGGCTCTGGCTCGACGACTTCCGTAACTACGAGCACGCCGAGGTCGACCTGGCCCGTGGGTTGACCGCGGTGATCGGCGACAACGGACAGGGCAAGAGCAACCTGGTCGAGGCGATCGGCTACCTCGCGACGCTCTCGTCGTTCCGTGGGGCACCGAACGAGGCCCTGGTCCGCAAGGGTCGGGATCGGGCGGTGGTTCGCGCCGAGGGCGAGCGCGCCGGTCGGTCTCTGCTGATCGAAGCGGAGATCGCCGCCCACGGCCGGGGCCGGGTGCTGGTCAACAAGCAACGGCTGATGAGGAGCCGGGATCTCCTGGGGGCACTGCGGGTGACGATCTTCGCCCCTGACGACCTGGCGCTGGTCAAGGGAGCTCCGGTGGAGCGCCGCCGGTTCCTCGATGATGCTCTCGTCGCCGTCCGGACGAGCAACGACCTGCTCCGCACGGAGTACGAGCGAGTCGTGCGGCAGCGCAACGCGCTGCTCAGGCAGGCCGGCGGCCGGCTCACCCCGGACATCGAGACGACCCTGGAGGTCTGGGATGCCAAGCTGGTCGAGACCGGTGAGGCGCTAGCCGCGCAACGGGTGTGCCTGCTCGAGGCGTTGGAGCCGTACCTCTCGAGATCCTACGACCAGGTCGCTGGGGCCTCAGCGGCGGTCACCGCCCGTTACGTGGCGCCCTGGCGCGAGCACGGCCTCGCTGCTGCCCTCGACGATGCCCGGCGGGACGAGCTGCGTCGCGGCGTGAGCCTGGTCGGGCCCCATCGTGACGACGTGGAGCTGCGGATCGAGGACTTGCCGGCCCGCACGCACGCGTCGCAGGGCGAACAACGCTCGCTGGCCTTCGCGCTGCGCTTGGCCGTGCACGCCGCGGTCACCGAGGCGGTCGGTGCGCCGCCACTGCTGGTGCTCGACGACGTGTTCTCCGAGCTCGACCCCGGCCGGAGCGACGCCCTGCTGCGAGCGTTGCCCCCGGGCCAGACGGTGCTGACGACCGCCGCGTCGTTGCCGTCCGGGGCACGATGCGAGCGCTTGCTGCAGGTGTGTGACGGTCTGGTGGCGGAGCGATCTCCGGTGTGGTAGCCGAGCAGGTCCGGCATGTGCCCGGCGAGGGAGGTGGGGCGCATCGGTTGGGGCTCGTCCCGGTCTGATCTCGTCCCGGCCTGACGTGGTCTGCTCAGGCCATACTCTCGGGCGATGAGCTGGCGGCCGCTCCCCACGAGCGACGGGAACGATTCCCAACCGGAGCGGCTGGCGCACAGCCTCGACCGCGTGGTCCGGCACCTGGGGGGCTCGTCGGCCGGCGCCGTCGGTGGCCTGTTCGGCTCCTGGGAGCAGATCGTCGGCGAGCGCGTGGCTCGGCACGCCACGCCCTCGGCACTGCGGGACGGGGTCCTGGTGGTCGCCGTCGACGACCCCGCGTGGGCGACCCAGCTACGGTTCCTCGAGGGCGAGATCCTGGGCCGGGTACGGGAGGTGCTGAACCTTCCGGAGCTAGCTCGCCTGGAGGTTCGCGTTCGCCGATCGACGGGTTGATCAGCTCGCCCGGGAGCCCTCCGCGAGGTGCGCTGTTCGACGGAAGCGTCGCCCACGGCTGGTAGACTTCGATCATTGTGATCGGTGCCGTCGAGCAAGCTTTTCCTACGTGTTCCGGCGACGATCTCCCCAGATGAGAGCCGTGCACCGGCCGTGCCGGAGCACCCAGTCGGAAAGGCCGTGGCTGCGTGGCGCAGACCGCTGAATCGACGTACGGGGCGAAGGACATCACCGTCCTCGAGGGCCTCGAAGCCGTGCGCAAGCGTCCCGGCATGTACATCGGCTCCACCGGGCCGGCCGGGCTTCACCACCTCGTGTACGAGGTGGTCGACAACGCGGTCGACGAGGCGATGGCCGGCCACGCCAGCCGCATCGACGTGACGCTGTTGCCCGACGGTGGCTGCGAGGTGGTCGACGATGGGCGTGGGATCCCCGTCGATCCCCATCCGGATCCGAAGCTGAAGAAGAAGTCGGCGGCCGAGGTGGTCCTCACGGTGCTCCACGCGGGCGGCAAGTTCGGCGGTGACGGCTACAAGGTCTCGGGCGGGCTCCACGGCGTGGGCGTTTCGGTCGTCAACGCGCTGTCCCGCCGGCTCGAGGTGGAGATCGACCGCGACGGTCAACGCCACTACATGGACTTCGAGAACGGTGGGAAGACCAAGACCAAGCTCAAGGTGATCGGCAAGGCGCCACGTGGCCGTACCGGTACGACGGTGCGGTTCTGGCCCGATCCCACGATCTTCGACGAGATCAACTTCCGGGCCCAGACGTTGCTGGAACGCTTCCAGATGATGGCTTTCCTCAACCGGGGCCTCGAGATCCGCTTCGTCGACCAGCGACCGGACGAGCACCCCGAACCGGTGGTGTTCAAGTACGCGGGAGGCATCGTCGACTTCGTCCGGCACCTCAACGAGACCAAGGAGCCGCTCTTCAAGCGCATCGGCTACTTCGAGCAGGCCGAAGACGACCAGGAAGTGGAGATAGCGTTCCAGTGGAACACCGGCTACCAGACCGACGGCCTGCACTCCTTCGCCAACGGCATCGCCACCATCGAGGGCGGGATGCACGAGGAGGGCTTCAAGAAGGCCCTCACCAACGTGGTGAACCGCTACGCGCGAGAGAAGGGCCTCATCAAGGAGAAGGACGACAACCTCCAGGGCGAGGACATCCGTGAGGGTCTCACGGCGATCATCTCGGTCCGTTTGCGCGAGCCGCAGTTCGAGGGCCAGACGAAGGGCAAGCTCGGCAACGTGTCGATGCGTTCGCTCGTCGAGCGGGCTACGAACGACAAGCTCCGTGACTGGTTCGAGGAGAACCCGACCGAGGCCCGCAAGGTCGTGCAGAAGGCGGTGCAGGCCTCCCGCGCTCGTATCGCCGCCCGCAAGGCCAGGGAGGCCACGCGCCGCAAGTCGGCGCTCGAAGGTGCGGGCATGCCCGACAAGCTGAGGGACTGCGCCAGCCGCAATCGTGACGAGTGTGAGCTGTTCATCGTCGAGGGTGATTCCGCTGGTGGCTCCGCTGTGCAGGCCCGCAACCCGAACAACCAGGCGATCCTGCCCATCAGGGGCAAGATCCTCAACGTCGAGCGGGCTCGTATCGACCAGATGCTGAAGAACGCGGAGATCCAGGCGCTCATCTCCGCGATCGGTGCCGGTGTCGGTGAGGAGTTCGATGTCGAGAAGATCCGCTACGACAAGGTCATCATCATGTGTGACGCCGACGTCGACGGCTCGCACATCCGCACCTTGCTCCTCACCTTCTTCTTCCGGCAGATGAAGGACCTGGTCGAGAAGGAGCACGTGTACATCGCCCAGCCCCCGCTCTACTCGACGGTGGTCGGCAAGGAGAAGGTGTACCTCAAGGACGACCAGGCCAAGGCCACGTTCATGCAGGAGCACCCGAACCACAAGAAGGAGTTCCAGCGCCTGAAGGGCCTCGGCGAGATGGACTGGGAGGAGCTCGGCGAGACCACGATGGACCCGGCGAACCGGACGCTGCTCAAGGTGTCGGTCGAGGCCGCGGCCATCGCGGACGAGGTCTTCTCCGTGCTCATGGGTGACGACGTCGAGTCGCGCAAGCAGTTCATCGCCAGCAACGCCAAAGACGTGCGCTTCATCGACATCTGAGGGATGCCGCTGCCATGACCGACGTGATTCCCCCCGACGACGGCGAGACCCGAGCAGGGCTCGACGTCCAACAGATCGAGATCCAGGAGGAGATGGAGCGCTCCTTCCTGGACTACGCGATGTCGGTCATCACGGCGCGGGCGCTGCCCGACGCTCGCGACGGTCTCAAACCGGTGCACCGCCGGATCCTGTGGGGCATGTACGACTTGCGCGCGCTGCCCGACCGGCCCACTCTCAAGTGCGCCCGGGTCACGGGCGAGGTGATGGGCAAGTACCACCCGCACGGCGACAGCGCGATCTACGACGCGCTGGTCCGGATGGGGCAGGACTTCTCGCTCCGCCATCCTCTCATCCACCCGAAGGGCAACTTCGGCTCACCGGACGACCCGCCTGCCGCGTCGCGCTACACGGAGTGCCGGCTGGCCCCGATCGCGCTGCAGATGCTCGAGGGCATCGACGAGGAGACGGTCGACTTCGCCGACAACTACTCGGGTGAGTTCACCGAGCCGGTCGTGCTCCCAGCCCGCTTCCCCAACTTGCTCGTCAATGGCAGCCAGGGCATCGCGGTCGGCATGGCCACGAACATCCCCCCGCACAACCTCGCCGAGGTCGTCGAGGCGGTGATCCATCTCCTGGACCACCCCGACGCGACCCCGCAGGACCTCATGCAGTTCGTGACCGGTCCGGACTTCCCCACCGGCGGTCTCATCATGGGCCGTCAAGGCATCATCGACGCGTACACCACCGGGCGAGGCTCCATTCGCATCCGGGGCAAGGCCGAGATCCAGGAAGGCACCCGCAACGACCAGATCATCATCACGGAGCTTCCCTACCAGGTCAGCCCTGACGCGGTGCTCACGAAGGTTCGGGACCTCGTCGAAGCCCGCGAGCTCGAGGGCATCGCCGACCTGAACAACGAGTCCGCCAAGGGTCAGCTCCGGTTGGTGGTGAAGCTCAAGAAGGACGCACCCGCACTCGTGGTGCTCAACAACCTCTACAAGCGCACGCCGCTGCAGACCAACTTCGCGGTCAACTGCGTCGCGCTGGTCGACGGGGTGCCACGCACGCTCAACCTCCGCGACGCGCTGGTCGCCTACATCGATCACCAGGTCGAGGTGATCACCCGCCGTTCGCAATTCCGCCTCGACAAGGCCCGAGCTCGGGCTCACATCGTCGAAGGTCTCATCAAGGCCCTGGACCTCATCGACGAGATCATCGCCACCATCCGCGCTTCCGACGACAAGGCCGCGGCCCGCACGGCGCTGATGGCCGAGCCGTTCTCGTTCAGCGAGGTGCAGGCCGAGCACATCCTCGATATGCAGCTCTCCCGGCTCACCCGTCTCGGTCGCACCCAGCTCGAGGAGGAGCTGGCCGAGCTGCGGGAGACCATCGCGGAGCTCGAGGCCATCCTGTCCGACGAGGGTCGACTCCGGGGCGTGATCAAGACCGAACTGGGGGAGATCAAGGAGGGCTACGGAGAACCTCGACGCAGCCAGATCACCTTCGATGTGGGCGACCTCGACATCGAGGACCTGATCGAGGACGAAGAGCTCGTGGTGACGATGTCGGCGAAGGGCTACATCAAGACGATGGCGTCCGACGTCTTCCGCACCCAGAGCCGAGGGGGTCGCGGGGTAGCGGGCGCGAAGCTCAAGGACGAGGACTACGTCACTCACATCATCCACACCTCCGCGCACGCGTACCTGCTGTTCTTCTCCAGTCGCGGGCGGGTGTACCGGCTGAAGGCGCACGAGATCCCGATGAAGGAGCGCACCGCACGGGGCACGGCGATCGTGAACCTGCTACCGCTCCAGCCGGGAGAGACGATCCAGTCGATCATCGACACCCGGGACTACGAGACGAATCGGTTCCTGTTCTTCTGCACGAAGAACGGCCAGGTCAAGAAGACGAAGTTCACCGAGTACGACTCGTCGCTGAGGACCGGACTGATCGCACTGAACCTTCGCGAGGGTGACGAACTGGTGAAGGTGATCCCCACCAATGGCACCGACGACATCTTCCTCGTGAGCCGGAAGGGCATGGCGATCCGCTTCTCCGAAGAGGAGGTGAGGGCCATGGGACGGGCGGCGGCAGGCGTGCGCGGCATGCGGCTCAAGGAAGGCGACCAGGTCGTCTCCTGTGACGTGGCTCGCGACGACGCCAGCATCCTGATCGTCACCAATGGTGGATACGGCAAGCGCACCCAGCTCGACAGGTTCAACCGGCAGGGCCGGGGCGGCCAGGGGGTGCGCGGCATCAAGCTCACGGCGAAGAAGGGCGAGGTGGTCTCCGCGTTCATGGTCGGCCTCGATGACGAGATCTTCGTGATCGCGTCGAGCGGGGTGGTCATACGCATGCCGGTGCGGCAGATCTCGTCCCAGGGCCGCGATGCGACCGGGGTGCGAGTGATGAACCTCGACCCCGACCAGGTCGTCGCGGCGGTGGCGCCGGTGCTGCAAGCCGACGACGATCAGAACTGATCACTCGCTCGCCCGTATCGCCGGCTCGAGCCGGTTGTCTCTTCCCCCGCCTGCTGTCGCTAGCGGAAGGACACGCGGATGGGAGAAAGACGGGCTACACGGGCGGCGGTCGGTCGAGCCTGCGTTGATACCGGGCAGGTGGCTCCGCTGCTCGCGCTGGTGGTGATCGTCGCCGCCGTGGGGATGTTGTTGATCGCTCGGGTGGCGGCGACCGCCGGCGAGCGAGCCCGGGCCCGCAACGCCGCCGATGCGGCGGCTCTGGCAGGGGTGAGCGGCACCGAGGCGGACGCCAGGTCGTTGGCGGAGCGGAACGGTGGCGTGCTCGTGCGCTTCGTGCGGGTCGAGCGTGTTGTGGAGGTCACGGTCCGGGTAGGGGGCTCCCGTGCCTCAGCACGGGCCACCCGAGAAGGCTGAACCGCAGGACCCGCCATCGTTGCCGAGGACGCCCGCCATGCCGTCGGGAACGGGTGTGCCCCGGCGGCCGGTCGTCCCTGGGCGGTCGGTCCAGGAAGCCCGTTGGATGATGGTCTGGACGGTGCGGGAGAGCTCACCCTACGTGATCCCGTACACTTCCGGGCGATGGCGACCGATCCCCTCCCCGCCCGATCGGCGGGCGACGACGCGTTCCTCGACGAGCTGGCGGCGTCGGTGGTGGTGTCGGAGGCGATCCTCGATCCCCCGGCCGGTGCGACGGCCCACGGCGGTGGGGTCAACGGAGAGCGGTATGGCGAGGAGACGTCGAGCCGCCCGCAGCCCACGTCGATCCCCACCGGGGTGCCGCTGCAAGCCCGGCAGGTCGAGCGGCTCGTCCGGGGAGTCCGTCTGTGGTCGGTGCTGCGGGTGTCGCTGGTCTTCTACAGCTGCCTCTGGTTGGTGACCACGGTGGCCGGCGTGATCCTGTGGCGGATGGCGCTCTCTGGCGGCCTGCTCGACAACGCCGAGAGCTTCCTGGCCGAGATGCTGTCCCTGGAGTCGTTCTCGATCGACGGTGGAACGGTGCTGCGCGCCTCGGTGTTCGCCGGGGTGGTCTTCGCCGTCGCCGGCACGACGATGACGGTCCTGCTGGCCTTGCTGTTCAACTTGATCAGCGAGCTCACCGGCGGGATCCGCCTGGCCGTGGTGGAGCTCGAGACCGCTCGTCCGGTCACCGCCGACGATCTGCGCGGCGGCAGGCTGCCGGCTCGGTGGGCTCGACGCGCGGCGCCCCGTTCGGGCTCGCCGGCCGCCGACCGCGTCCGCTAGCGTTCATCCTCCGGTACGGGGCTATAGCTCAGTCGGTTAGAGCGCATCCCTGATAAGGATGAGGTCGCTGGTTCGATTCCAGCTAGCCCCACCCCCAGCGCACGCCTGTTGCAGCGCTCGACGACCTCCGGAGACCCGCCCATGAAGATGGTCCGCAAGGCACTGATCGCCGTCGGCCTGGCAGGCATCGTCGCGGCGATCTTGCGGTTGCGAGGCACGGGCGGCACCCCTCCCAAGGATGGGGGCTGGCGAGAGCTGGCTGGCCCCGAGCTGAGCTGACCGGGGTCACGACGATGCGTGTCGCCGTCCTGGGGGCGGGTGCGGTGGGTGCCCGCCTGGCACGCCAGCTCGTGTCGACCGAGCAGGTGTCGGAGGTGGTGCTGCGAGACCCGAACCGGTCCCGCCTGGAGGACGTGGCCCGCTCGCTCGGGGAAGGTGCGATCGCCGACCAGTCCGGCTTGCTCGAGCCCCTCGACGCTGAAGTGGTCGTGCTGGCCGGCGATCCAGGCGCTCACGACGTCCTCGCAGCTCGGTTCCTGCGGGCCGACCAGCACGTCGTCTCGGTGAGCGACGACCTCCGGGACGTGCGGGCGTTGCTCGAGCTCGACAGCGAGGCGCGGGAGCGGGGCCGGGCGGTGGTGGTCGGGGCGGGGTTCGCCCCCGGGCTCACGTGTGTGCTCGCGGCGCACGGCGCGCGCCGCTTCGACGCGGTGGACGAGGTTCACGTCGCCAAGGTCGGCACCGGTGGGCCGGCGTGCGCCCGCCAGCACCACCGAGCGCTCGGTCGCATGGCTCTCGACTGGCGGGAGGGTGGCTGGGTGCAACGACCTCCCATGTCGGGGCGGGAGCTGTCATGGTTTCCTGACCCGGTCGGCGCGCAGGACTGCTACCGCGCCGCGCTCCCCGACGCCCTGCTGCTCGTCCCGGCGTTCCCGGGGGTCCAGCGGGTGACCTCTCGCGTGGCCGCCACCCGTCGCGACCGCCTCACCGCTCGTCTACCGATGCTCTGGCCGACCCATCCCGAAGGTGGCCCGGGCGCGGTGCGGGTGGAGATCCGGGGCCGACGAGGTCGCGCTCGTGAGGTGGTCGTGTTCGGGGCGATGGACCGGCCGGCGGTGGCAGCGGGAGCGGTCGCGGCGGTGGCCGCGTGGTGGGCGGCCGAGGGCCGGCTCGCTCGCCACGGAGCTGCCGGGCTCGCTGAGCTGGCGGAACCGCTCCCGTTCCTGCTCGAGCTGGGCCGCCGCGGTGTGCGTGCCGCGGTGTTCGAGGGCGACGCGCCGTGAGGGCCCGAAAACGGCCCATCTAGTGCGTTCGACCTAGGCCTGGTCACGGTTCGCGCGACTGATGGTTTCCTGCGACACGTAGCGCGCGCCCTCGCGTTGCGGATACATGACGTCTCGGGTGCTTGCCCTCCGCTCTCCTAAAGTCGCGCTGCCTGGTGGACGAAAATCTCGGGGCGTTGTGACTGGGAGGGTCCGCATGCGAAGCGACAAGGGCGAGGCTCACGATCTCACCGCGTTGATCGAAGAGCATCTCCCGCTCGTGAAGCACATCGTGTTCCAGGTAGCCGTGCACTTCCCGCGTCACGTCGATCGGGACGAGCTGGCACGAGCAGGCGCGCTCGGACTGGTGGAGGCCGCCCGGCGGTACGACGAAGCCCGGGGTGTGCCGTTCGACCGTTTCGCCGCGCAGCGCATCCGCGGTGCGATCCTCGATGCCGTACGAGCCGCCGACTGGGCTCCCCGCTCGGTGCGCACGCTCGCCCGGAAGCTCGAGTCGGTCGAGCAGCGCCTCGCCACCCAGTTGGGTCGGCTGCCAGGTCCGGCGGAGATGGCCGAGGCGCTGGGCATGACCCGGGCAGAGTTGGCTCGGCTGCAGGACCGACTGTTCCGTTCGGTGGTCCTGGCACTCGAGCACGAGGTGACCGACGACAGCGACGAGGACCTCACCCTGGTCGACGTGCTGTGCGACCGGGCCCAGGTCGAGCCCCTGGAGGAGCTCGAGACCCGCGAGCTCCACGCCTACCTGCGTGATGCCGTCGAGCTCTTGCCGGAGCGGCAACGGTTGGTGATCGTCGGCTACTTCCTCGAAGGTCGCAGCTCGCAGGAGCTCGCTCGCTTCCTCGGGGTGACCGAATCGCGAGTGTCCCAGCTGCGCTCCGAGGCCCTGGCCATGCTCAAGGAGGGCATCGAAGCCCAGTACTCCGGATCGGTGACCGCTCCGGAGCAGGCGAGCGGGCGGGTGGCCCGCCGGAAGGCGAGCTACGCGGCAGCGATTGCCGATGCCAGCGCGTGGCGGAGCCGGCTCACCTCGGTCGCCGTCTGAGCCGGGTCAGCCTCCCGGGTCGAAGCAGTCGATTTCGCGTCGCTACCAACCCCTCCGGTGAGCAGTCATCCGGGCCGGCGGTGGCGGAGGTAGAGCACCGCTGCTCCGCCGACGAGGACGGCGACCACCACGCCGAACACCACCAGCCCGGCGGTGCTCGCGGGCGAACCCTCGTCGGTGATCGCCGAGCTGGGAGCCGTCGACGGTGGAGCGGTCGACGCCGGTGCCGTGGTGGTGGTGGTCGTGGTGGTGGGCGGGGCGATCGAGCGGGGCAGGGTGATCGAGGGGGCGACGTTGGGTGGCTCGGCGGCGCCGGGGGCGGGTACCTCGACCCAGGCCTCCTCGAGGTCACCGCACTGCTGGATGGTCTTCAACCAGATCGTCTCGCCGGCTTTGCCCCACACCCGCATCGTGGCGGTGAAGGTGATGCGCTGGCGGTCTGGCACCGACCCGCCGCTCCAGCCGAACTGGTCGGTCCCGAGGTCGACGACCCAGCCCGGTTGTGCTTGGGGGGTCACGTCGGCGACGTTGCTCGGGATCTGCACGCGCAGTGCGTTGGTGGGCCGACCCTGGCAGCCGTGGTCGAAGGTGAACTCGACGGTGACGATCCCGTCGTCGGTGACCTGTGTCGCCTTGGCGTTCACGTGCGCTGCGGCCACCGACGGGAACAGCAGCGAGCCAATGATGGCGGCGAGGGCCGAGCATGCGGCGTGGCGCACGGCGGCGGCGACTCGAGTGGCGTTGGCGTTCGATGCGCTCATCAGGTGATCTTCACGCGAAAGGTCGTCCGTTGCAGGTCGAAGTCGGTGAGCCGGGCGACGAGGCTGACGTCCCAGGTGCCGGCCAGCGGCATGTCGGCATCGCTCACCAGGAAGTGCCCAGGGCCGGCTCGCGGCACCTCCAGACGTAGCGGGCCGACGCCGCGCTCGGGCAACTCGAGCTCCACCGTCAGCGAGCGGGGCGCGTCGACGGGTCGACCCGACTGGTCGAGGTACTGCACGTGCATTGCATTCGGGCCCACCGCAGCGGGGGTGACGACCAGATTGACCTGGTAGGAGCCTGCCGGCAGGGTCTGGTTGAAGACCACGGGGCTGGTGGCGATCGCGTCGCGGGGGGGTGTGGTGTAGACGAGTACGGAGGTGATCGCCAAGACCACCACGATGCCCAGCGCTTCGACCCGCACGGTCGTCGCGAGCCGTGACCACGCGGGTGAGCGTGAACCGGTCTGGACGGTCGTGGCGAGGACGGTCGGCGACCCCGCCTCGGCGGGCTCCTCGATCGCGGTGGGCCCGGGTCCGTCGCGGAGGTCGCCATCGTCCTGATCACGCAGGTCGGCCTCGATGTCGGGCACGAGACGGGAGCGGTTGTAGGCGGCGATGCCGACGATGGCGAGGGTGGCGAAGACCTTTGCCAGCACGAGGCGCCCGTAGGTGGTGGATCCCAGCGCCGAGCGGGAGCCCACCTCCTGCCAGGCGAGGATCGCCCCTGCCAGCACCAGCAGGACGAGCGTGACCGCCGCCAGGCTGGAGAACCGTGCCACCACGGCGGCCGTGGAACGCAGTAGCTGAGGATCCTCCGGTGCGTCTCTGAGCCGCCGCCGCAGGAGGAGGGCGAGCCCGACCAGCCCGCCGAACCACACCGCTGCCGTGATGGCATGCAGGGCATCAGCCGCGAGTGACACCGCCACGTCCGGTGCCTGGCGGCTGTGACCCCAGAAGATGAAGGCCATGGCGACCGCGAGCGCGCCGTAGAAGGCCAGCACTTGAGCGACGACCAAGCGGGTGGTGTCGGTGGAGACGTGCACGACGGCCAGCCCGATGAGCAGGACGACCGACTGCCAACCGAGGCCTTCGGCCAGCGCGCCCCGAAGGGTGGCGAGATCGGTCATGGCAGCGAGCCCTCGACCAGTGGTGAGCGCCGCCTGCAGCCCGATGGTGGTGACGGTGGACAGACCGGCGACGAGCGCGGCGACGCGCACCACGGGGGTCAGCGACCAGCGGTCCGCACGCTGGTCGTGGACGAATGCCAGGAAGACGGCCAGGCCTGCTGCCAGCAAGGCAGCCACGTAGGTCACGAACCGGCTGACGGTGGCCGCGACGTCGTAGGCGGTGTCGCCCGAGGAGGTGAGTGGAGCGACGCGGGCCTCGTCGATCTCGGTGCCTTCACCTACGCCGAAGACGAACGCACCGCTGATCGGGTGGCCGTCGGCAGAGACCACCCGGTAGCTCGCGACGTAGGTGCCGTCCGCCAGTCCGGGGGGGAGTGACACCGTCAGGGTCTCGCCGGAGCCGGAGAGCGTGCTGTCGCCGTTGTCGACCTGGTCACCCTCGGCGTCGAGGACCCGGAGCCCGCCCAGATCGGTTGAGACCCGTTCACTGAACTGCACGGTGACCCTGCTCGGTGGCTCGGCGAGGACCTGTCCGCCAGCGGGGTCCGTGGCGACGACGACCGCGTGGGCCGAAGCGGGCGTGGCGCCGGCGAGCAGCATGCCGAGGATCACGGTGGTCGTGGCGAGCAGGGCGGTG
Organism: Rhabdothermincola sediminis; assembly: GCF_014805525.1. Taxonomy (NCBI): domain Bacteria; kingdom Bacillati; phylum Actinomycetota; class Acidimicrobiia; order Acidimicrobiales; family Iamiaceae; genus Rhabdothermincola; species Rhabdothermincola sediminis. The sequence continues at coordinate 47,979 of NZ_JACFSZ010000018.1, forward strand.
ACGATCCGCAGCGACGTGCTGGTGCGGGCGCTGGCGCGCATCGATCCATCGTGGCGCACCAGAGGGTGGTCAGGACAGTCGGCTCCGATCGAAGAGTCCCAGCACCTCGTGGTGGACCCGGCCGTTGGTGGCGACACCCGACAGCGCGACGGACCCGTCGAGCATGAGGCTCTCGTCGCCCTCGACGGTCGTGAACCGCCCGCCGGCTTCGCTGATGATCACCGGCATCGGGGCGATGTCCCAGATGGCGACCCGGGGATCGAGCATCGCTTCGGCTCGCCCGGTCGCCACCAGCGCGAACCCGTAGCCGTCGCCCCAGGTCCGCAGGAGCGCACCTGAGGCCCGGACCGCCTCCAGGTGTTCAGGGGCCCAGGTGCCAAGACCCGAGGTGCACACACAGCCACCGTCCAGGGTGGGCCGGTCGCTGACCCGTGCGGGTCGCCCGTCGAAGAAGCATCCGAGGCCGCGCGCCGCGTACACCGTCTCGCCGAGTGCGGGGAGGTTGATGACCCCGACCGCGGGGCCCTCGTGGTCATAGAGCGCCAGCAGGTTGCTGTAGAGGGGAACGCCGTGGGTGAAGGCCTTGGTGCCGTCGATCGGGTCGATGATCCAGGTGCGCCCGCTCGAACCGCGGGAGTCGGGCTCCTCCTCACCGATGACGGCGTCATCGGGGTGGCGGGCCGCGAGTTGCTCCCGCAGGAACCGTTCCGCGGCCCGGTCGGCTGCGGTGACCGGGGTGCCGTCACCTTTGTGCTCGATCCCCAGTTCCTCGTCGTGGAACCACTGCAGCGTCAGCTCACCCGCGGCCCGGGTCAACGCCACCGCCTCGTCGAGCAGCGCCTGTGTCATCGAGGTCATGGCCTGATCTTGGCAGGGCTAGGGTCGGCTTCGCCGGAAAGGGGACTGGCCATGCCCGTCGTGTTCAACCCATTCGAGCCGGGGTTCTTCGATGACCCGTATAACCAGTACCTGCAGCTCCGAGAGCAGGACCCGGTCCACCTGAGTCCCTTGGGCCTGTGGATGCTCTTCGACTACGACGACTGCTTCGCGCTCCTGCGCAACCCCCGCACCAGTGTGGACTTCGCGAACGAACACGAGCTGTCCACCGAGGCCCGGGCCGAGCGACTACGGATGTTCCAGGAGCTGTTCCCGGATCGCAGCCCTCGGGAGAGCACGGGCATCCTCTTCGTTGACCCCCCCGACCACACCCGACTGCGCAGCCTGATGTCGAAGGTGTTCACGCCGCGCCGCGTCGAGCAGCTCCGGGGAACGGTGCAGGAGCTGGTCGACGAGTTCCTCGACGAGGTCACGACCGAGGGGCGAATGGATCTCATCGCCGACCTCGCGTTCCCGCTCCCGTTCACCGTGATCTCGGAGATGCTGGGCATGCCCGAAGCCGATCGCCTCCAGCTCCGCGAGTGGTCGCACGCGATGGTCAAGATGCTGGACCCCATCCTCACACCCGAGGAGATGAGGTCGGCGGTGACGGCCGCGGAGCACATGTTCGACCACATCGCCGAGGTGATCCGCTGGAAGCGGGACCACTTGGCCGAGGACCTTCTCTCCGCGCTGATCACCGCTGAGGAGGACGGCGACGTGCTCTCCTCGGAGGAGCTCACGGACCAGGTCAGCCTCCTGTTCGTCGCCGGACACGAGACCACCGTCAACCTCATCGGCAACGGGGTGCTGGCCCTGCTGCGGAACCGTTCCCAGCTCGAGCTGCTGCAGCGCGATCACTCGCTCGATGCCAACGCGGTGGACGAGCTCCTCCGTTACGACAGTCCGGTGCAGTTCTCACGCCGGATCACACTGGAAGAGGTCCGTTTCGGCGATCGGGTCATCGAGCCGGGCCGGTTCGTCATGACCTGCCTGGGTTCGGCGAATCACGACCCGGCCGTGTTCGGCCCTGATGCGGACCAGCTCGATGTGCGCCGTGCGACCGCGGGCCGGCACCTGGCGTTCGGGAGCGGCATCCACCACTGCCTGGGCGCCGCACTCGCCCGGCTGGAAGGCCAGGTGGCCATCGGCACGCTGGTGCGGCGATTCCCCGACCTGGACCTCGCCACCGATCAGCCCCGCTGGAACAACCGCATCGTCCTGCGAGGCCTGGAGGAGCTGCCGCTGACCTTCACACCCACCACGGCTCGGGCCCGGGCTGGCTAGGGTCGAACCATGCGTGCCGCTGTCCTGGAGGCGTACGGCCAACCGCTTCGCATCTACGACGACGTGGAGATCGAGCCCCCGGCCGCCGGCGAGGTGCGGGTCCGGGTCCACCACTGTGGCGTGTGCCATTCCGATCTCAGCGTCGTCGACGGTCTGCTCCCCGCCCCCGTGCCGAGCATCCTCGGCCACGAAGCGGCAGGGGTCGTCGAGGAGGTGGGAGCGGGGGTTCGTGTCGTCGCGCCGGGCGACCCGGTCGTGCTCACCGCGTGCCCGCCGTGCGGGTCCTGTTACTGGTGCCAGCGGGGGGAGTTCAGCATCTGCGTGAACAGCTCGGGCTTGATGACCAGCACCCTGCCCGACGGTGGCACCCGCCTCAGTCGGCAGGGCGGCCTGCTGTACCGGGGGCTCGGCGTGGGAGCCTTCGGTGAGCTGGTCACGGTGCAGGAGGCGGCCGCGGTGCGGATCCCCGAGGGAGTCCCGCTGGATGTGGCCTGTGTGATCGGCTGCGCCGTGCAGACCGGGGTCGGCGCGGTGATCAACACCGCGAAGGTGGAGCCCGGTGCCACCGTGCTCGTGACGGGCCTCGGTGGGGTGGGCCTGTCGATCGTGCAGGGCGCGGTGCTCGCCGGCGCGGGCCGGATCGTGGTGAGCGACCCGGTGGCTGCCCGGCGCGAGGCAGCTCGCCGTTTCGGCGCCACCGACGAGCTCGACCCCGCCCAGACCGACGTGGTCGCCGCGGCGCTCGAGCTCACCGGCGGCATCGGCGCCGACTACGCGTTCGAGGCCGCCGGGAAGGTGGCGCTGCTCGAGACCTGCCTCCAGGCCACCCGCGCCGGTGGCACCACGGTCATCGTGGGTGTCCCCCCGATCGACGAGCCGCTCACCATCTCACCGGTCGCGCTGTTCCAGACCACGGAGAAGAAGCTCGTCGGATCGCTGCTCGGCAGCGTGCACGCAGCGCGCGACATCCCCCGCTTGGTCGCACTGTGGCAGGCCGGGCGCCTCGATCTCGACGGGCTGGTCACCTCCCGCCGTCCTCTCGCCGAGGTCAACGAGGCGGTCGACGACCTGCGCCAGGCCCGTGGCATCCGGACGGTGCTCTCGCTGTAGGCCTGATGGCAAGATGGCGAGATGAGCGACACCGATCCCCGCCGTGACGCGGCGATCCACCGGCTGAAGGCCAAGCGCGACTTGCGTACCAACCTCGTCAGCTACGTGGTCGTGAACGCCTTCCTCGTCTTGATCTGGGCGGCGACGGGAGCCAACTTCTTCTGGCCCATCTTCATCATCGGTGGTTGGGGTTTCGGTCTGGCCATGCACGCCTGGACGGTGTACGGGCAGAAGCCCATCACCGAGGAGGACGTGACCCGCGAGATGGAGCGTCGCGGCGGCGACGTCGTCGAGTGATCGCGCGAACGGCGTGTTTTCCTCGACTAAGCGTGCCGGAACCTGGGCGCGCGACCACTGGCCGGGACTGTTCGGGCTCCTCGTGGTCGCGATCGTCGTGGCCCCGGTGCTGGTGTCGGGCCTGGCCGGGTTGCGGAGGGACTGGCTGCCGGCCGGCGACTGGGCGCTGCTGGAGCTGCGCACCCGCGATGTCGCGACCAGCGCGACCCCGCTGACCGGTCCGTACTCGCGATTCGGCTGGAACCATCCGGGACCGTTGCTGTTCTGGCTGCTCGCGGTTCCGTACCGACTCTCGGGCTCGGCGTCCGGCTCGCTGCTGTTCGCGGCCGCCATCGTGAACGCGCTGGCAGCGGCGGGGATGGCGGTGGTGGCCTGGCGGCGAGGAGGGTCCGTCCTGCTGGGGGGAACGGCTGTCGCGCTCGCGTTGGTGATGACCCACCTCGGTCCGTCGTTCCTGCGCGATCCGTGGAACCCATCGGTGACGGTTCTGCCGTTCGCCCTGCTGGTGATGCTGTGCTGGTCCGCGGTCGAAGGTGACGGCGCCGCACTCGTGGCGTCGGTGGTGGTCGGTTCGTTCCTCGTCCAGAGCCACGTGGGCTTCGCGCTGCTGGTCGGGGTGTTGTGGGTCGTGGCCGGCGTGGGCTTCGTGCTGGCGTCACGGGACCGGGGGCGCCGGCGGGCCCGCTTCCTGGTGGTGGCAGGAGTGCTGCTCGCGCTCATCTGGGCGCCGGTCCTGGCCGACCAGGTGGCCGGAACGGGCAACGTCTCGGCGCTGCTGAGCTACTTCGGGCGCGGTGGCGAGGCCACGGCCGGACTGGGGCGGGCGGTGGGGATCGCGGCCCGTGAGCTGGGCGAGGTGGCTCCGTGGATGGGTGGCCGGGAGATCGTGGCTCCCGCCGACGGATCGGTGGAATCGGCCCCGATGCCGGCGCTGCTGGTGCCGGCGTTGGCCTTCGGGTTCGCGGCGTGGGTGGCGTGGCGGAGTCGATCGTTGGCCGCGCTGCGGTTTCAAGCGGTCGTGGCCGTGGCCGCGGTCGCCGGAGTGCTCTCGGTCTCGCGGATCACGGGCGACGTCTACAACTACCTGATCCGCTGGTGGTGGGTGATTGGCGCGCTCTGGTGGGTCTCGATCGCCTGGTCGCTGTGGTGCGGGTGTTCGAGCGTGCTGCTCCGCCACCCGAGCCAGGGCAGGAGCCGGCAGCTTCGCGCCGGAGCGGTGCTGGCTGTCGGCGCGCTCGCAGCCGCGCTCGGGTTCTCGGTGCGGACGATCGATGGCGTGGACCGGGTGGGTACGCCCGACGGCGAGTGGTACGTGCAAGTGGAGCCCGTCGTCGGTGAGCTCGTGGCGCGTGCACCCCGGCCGGGGCCGGCGCTGGTGCGGTTCCGGGGTACCCGCGACGCCTCGGTGGGGGACGCCCTGAGACTGCAGCTCGAGCGGGCCGGGGTCCCCGTCGTCGTCGACGACGATCTGGTGTTCAAGTTCGGCGAGTCGCGCCGAGCCAGCGATCACCCGCCCCAGTACGTGGTGTGGGTGGTGATGGGATCCGCGGTGACCGAGATGGAGCAAGGTCCTGTCGCCAGCGGCACGCTCGAGGAGATCGCCCGCTGGGACCCGCTCACGACCGAGCAGCGGGCGTGGCTGGTGTCGGCGCAGGAGCGCCTCGCCAGCCAGCTCCGCGCGGCGGGCAGGGATGACCTGGCGGACGCGGCGGTGTCGGGGGGAGACATCCGTGAGGCCCGGGGCATCGAGGGGGTGGATGACGGGCTGTGGCAGGCGATCACGACCGCCCGGTTGCGAGGGGACCCGATCGCGGTCTTGATCGGCCCGCCGGGCGCTGATCCCGGCATTGGTGCCGATCCCCTCTAGCCGCGGGAAGGGCGAGGTGACGGGCGCGATGATGCCGGGGTGGAGCAGCTCGACACCGACGTGGTGGTGGTGGGAGCCGGTCTGGCCGGCCTGTCAGCGGCCCGGCGCCTTCGCCGCTCGGGCCGGGAGGTCCTCGTGGTGGAGGCCCGTGACCGGGTCGGCGGCCGCACGCTCTCCCGGGACGTCGGAGAGGGCGTCGTGCTCGATCTCGGTGGCCAGTGGGTGGGACCGGGACAGGATCGGGTGCTGGCCCTCGTGGCCGAGCTCGGCCTGTCGAGCTTCCCCACCTGGACTTCTGGCGACAGCCTGGCGGGGATCGGGCCCACCCTGGCTCGCTTCCGCGGATCGGTGCCGAAGCTGCCCCCGCACGTCCTGGCCGATGCGCTCCAGGCCCAGCTGCGGCTCGACCGCCTCGCTCGCAAGGTGCCCCTCGACCGGCCCTGGGCCGCACCGAAGGCCCCAGCCTGGGACTCGATGACCTTCGAGTCCTGGATCCGGCGCAGTGCCCGCACCGCTGGAGGGCGCGAGTACTTCCGCATCATCGCCGAGGCCGTCTTCGCGGCCGATGCCTCGTCGTTCTCCCTGCTGCACGCGCTGGCGTACATCCACGCTGGCCAGGGTGTGGACCGACTCATCGGCACCCGGGGCGGCGCACAGCAGGACCGGCTCGACGGTGGCGCGCAGCAGCTCGCGATCGGGTTGGCCACCGAGCTGGATGAGCGGATCCGCCTCGGTCACCCCGTGCGCCGCATCGATCACGGGACGGACGTTGGCCCGGGCGGCGGCGTGCGGGTGGTGGCCGACGGTCTCACCGTGCGGGCCCGCCGAGCGATCATCGCGGTGCCACCGACACTGGCCGGGCGTATCGCCTACTCACCACCGCTGCCGGCTGATCGTGACCAGCTCACCCAGCGGATGCCCGCCGGCGCGGTGATCAAGTGCCAGGTTCTCTATGACGAGCCGTTCTGGCGGCACGACGGGCTCAACGGCCAGGTCGCCACCAGTCAGCCGCCGGTGAAGGTGACGTTCGACAACTCGCCGCCCGGGGGGAGTCCAGGAGTGTTGCTCGCCTTCGTCGAGGGGCGTGCCGCGGTGGAGCTCGGCCGGGTCTCCTCCGCCGAGCTGCGGGCGGAGGTGGTGGAGTCGCTGGCGCGCTTCTTCGGCAATCGGGCCCGGCGCACGGTCGAGTTCGTCGCGCACGACTGGCAGGCGGAGGAGTGGACCCGGGGCTGCTACGGGGCCCACCTCCCGCCAGGGGTGCTCACCCAGTTCGGGCCGGCGTTGCGCCGGCCGGTGGGCCCGATCCACTGGGCCGGCACCGAGACCGCCCTGGTATGGACCGGCTACATGGAAGGAGCCATCGAATCCGGCGAACGGGCGGCACGGGAGGTGGAGGAGCAGCTCGCTCGCACCACCTGAGGACGACGGTCAGAGATCGGGTAGGCCCAGGTCGAAGTTCGGGGTCTCGATGCCGCCGTCCACCTCGAGGACCTTGCCTGTCAGGTAGGAGCCGGCAGCGCTGGCCAGGTAGAGCACCGCCAGCGCGATGTCCTCCGGCTCACCGAGGCGCTTGAGGGGGGTCTTGGCGATCATGGCTTCACGTAGCTCGTCGTTGGTGAGCACCACCTCGAGGGCCGAGGTGGCGGTGGACCCGACAGCCACCGCGTTGACCCGGATCCGCGGCGCGAGATCGGCCGCCATCAACCGGGTGAGGTGTGCCAGCGCGGCCTTCGCGGTGCCGTAAGCGGCGAAGCCCCGAGCGGTCAGCCGGCCCATCGTCGAGGAGATGTTCACCACGGAACCGCCGCCGGCCGCGAGCATGTGGGGCACGGCCAGCTTGGTGAGGGTGAACGCGGTGCTCACGTTGAAGTGGAACGCGGACTCGAGGAATCGCTCGGAGGTATCGAGCAAGGCCCGAGGCTCGGTCCCGCCGGCATTGTTGACCACGATGTCGATCCGGCCGAGCTCAGCGATCGCGGCATCGACGACCCCGCTGAGGGTGGAGGTGTCGCTCACGTCGGCGGGAACCACGATCGCTCGCCGGCCGAGGGCGGCCACCGCTGTGGCCACCTCGTCGAGCTGGGATTCGGTGCGGGCGGTGAGCACCACGTCTGCACCCTGCTCGGCCAAGGCGAGGGCACAGGCCCTGCCGATTCCTCGGCCAGCACCGGTGATGATGGCGGCGTGATCGTCGAGACGGAAGCGATCCAGGAGCATGACCGCACGCTAGTGGAGGGTGGCGCCCCGCTCCGCCGGTGCGGGCCGAACCCGCTCGCCCCCGGGGGCTCGTGATGCCTGGTGGTGACCGGCTCAACCCTTCCCCCGGAGGTGCCGATGAACTAACCTAGGACGACCTGCGGGCGGGTCGTGGGCCGTGCTCCGTGGCGCACGAGGGGTTGCTCTCTCCGGTCGAGTGCGAGCACGAGGAGGAAGCGATGCCGCCACGCCCCCCGGCGAACCGGCTTGTGTCGTGGACCTCCCGCGTGCCGCGCGGCCCGCTGGTGGTGGTGGGCGTGCTCGTGGGCCTGCTGGTCACGGCCCCGGTGGCGCCCCCGCCGGCCGCAGCCCGAAGCGCTGATGCAGCGAGCGAGCGTGAACGGGTACGCAGCCAGCGGGCCGAGCTCGCGCTGCAGATCGACACCCTCCAGGCCGACGATGTGGCCATCGACCGGGCCTTGCGCGACATCGAGGCCAACGTGCGAGCCGAGCAGGGCAGGCTGGCTGATGCCCGCCGGAACGCAGACGAGGCCGTGAAGCGTTGGTGGGAGGCGCAGGCCTCTGCCGACCGGAAGGCCCAGGAGGTCGACGCGCTGCGGTCCCGCATGGCCCAGGTGGCCGTCGAGGCGTACGTCGAGCCGCCGGGGCACGACCTCCTCGATCGTCTCAAGGCCGACACCGCCACCCAGGCTGCGGAGAAGGAAGCACTGCTCTCGACTCGAGCGGTGCGCGCCAGCGATCTGATCGACCAGTTGCGGGCTGCCCAACGAGAACTCGAGCAGGAGCGGCACGCCGCCGAGCAGGCCAAGGCCGAAGCCGAGGAGCAGGCGGCGGACGCCGAGCGCCGGCTCGCCGACTACGAAGCAGCACGTGCCCGCCAGAAGCAGTTCGCGGCCAGCGTCGACGAACGGCTGAGCGCCAAGCTCGCCGAGGCGGACGCGCTGGCGGCGATCGACGCGGAGCTCGCAGCCCAGATCCGGGCGGAGCAGCTCGCGATGGCTGAACGCCTGCGGGCCACCAACCCCGAGCCCACGCCACCGTCGGACCCCGGTGGGGCGCCACCGCAGCAGCCGGGCCCGACACCACCGAGCACGACACCCCCCGCACCGTCGCCACCTGCAGGCCCGCCCACGACCTCGCCACCACCCCCACCTCCCCCACCTCCCCTCAGCACGCCGCCCCTGCGCACCGTGCGCGGCATTACCGTGGCCGCATCGATCGCGGACCAGCTGGAAGCGCTGCTCGCCGCGGCGGTCGCGGACGGGTTCGTCCTGGGTGGGAGCGGCTACCGAGACATCAACCAGCAGATCGCCCTGCGGCGCCAGAACTGCGGCGCCAGCGCCTATGCGATCTACGAGATGCCGGCCAGCCTGTGTACGCCACCGACCGCCATTCCCGGGACCTCGATGCACGAGCGGGGCCTGGCGGTCGACTTCACCTGGAACGGTCGGGCGATCGTGAGCCGTGACAGCCCGGCCTTCCAGTGGATGGCCGCCAACGCGGGGCGCTTCGGCTTCATCAACCTCCCGAGCGAGCCCTGGCACTGGTCGGTCACGGGACGCTGAGGGCCCCGCCCGAGCCGCCGAGGCATGAGCGTTCCGTAAGATGCCGGTCCATGACTCCGGAAGACGCAGCGCGAGCCTCGGCCGATGCGGTCGGCGGGATCTCGAGCCTGTTCATGCTGGCCCCGAGCACCTACGCGAGGGGAGCAGAGCTGGGCTTCGACGGCATGGACTTCTACGTGGCCGGTCGAGGGTCCGCGCTGGGTGAGGTCGACGCGGATGTCGTGGCCGCGGCCTTCGTGTTCTTCCACCCGCCGTCGGTGCGCCGGATGTGGGAGGCCAGTGCCTCGGTGATGTCACGCCGCGACGCGGCCGCGGCCTGGGTGGCGGCGTGCCACGACTGGGCGCGGGACCACGTGCCCGACGACTTCGACGCCGTTCGGCTGGCGGCGCTCGCCGGGCAGGTGGTCGAGGCGGCGAGCCCGGCAGGGGCGCCGCTGTTCGCCGGGTGGCGGGCGCTCGAGGAGCCGCCGGTCGATGACGCCAGAGCGCTGGCGGTGCATCGCATGAACGGCTTGCGGGAGCTCCGGGCGGCGCTGCACGGCGCGGCGGTGCTCTCCAGCGGGCTGGCGCCACTGGAAGCGGTGCTGGTGAGGACCCCGCACATGGCCGGCATCTTCGGGTGGCCCGAGCCGTACCCCGACGTGGCTGGCGTGGCGGAGTCGTGGGCGTCCGCCGAAGCGGCCACTGACGCCATGATGGGCCGGGTGCTCGGGGTGCTCGCGCCGGCCGAGCTGGAGGAGTTCGTGGCCCTGAGCAGCGCCCTCCACGGCGCGCTCAGCGGGTGACCGCCGGGTTCAGCCGTAGCGACGCAGGGCCGGCCAGATGCTGTCCCAGCCGGCCAGCGGGCCGCGAGCGAGGATGATCGGCTGCCCGGCCTCCTCGTTGTCCAGACCGGCCGGGTTGGTGACGAACCCCACCACCTCCACCGAGCGGAAGTGCTGGCTCAGCGTCTCCGGTGGGAGCCCGACCGCGACCACCGCGGTGGTCGTCGCCGGCGGAGGTCCCCACCACCACAGGTCGTTGTGGCCGCTGTAGGGCTCGGGCAGGCCCCGACCACCCCCGTAGTGCACCACCGCGCCGTGCTCGCCGTAGTTCGCGGTGAGGACCACCGCGTGGGCCCGCTCGGCGGGGGCGAGCCGGCGGTAGGCGTCGGCGAGCTGGTCGGTCAGCTCGGGCCAGCCGTACATCTCCCCGAACTCCGCGTTCACACTGATGATCGGGCCGAGCGCATCGGCCGGGAGCACCGGGACCGAGAACGGCAAGGTGAACACCCCGGCGGCCACTGCAGCAGCGACGGCCACTCGACGCAGGACGGCGTCCTGGCGCTCGATCACGATCGCACCGGCGGCGAGCAGGACGAAGACCACCGGCGCCAGGTAGTAGGACTTGCCGCCCAGGAACGTCATCGAGACGGTGACGAGCAGCGCCAGACCGCCGAGGGCGCGGAAGCTGGCGGCGTCCCGAGCCCGCACCAGCCACCACAGCCCCGGGCCCCAGATCACCAGGGAGGTGACACCCGTCAGCACCAGCACACCCGGGAGGCACAGCAAGATGCCGAGCGCGCTGGCGTTCTTGGCTTGCAGCGCCTCGCTCATCTCGAAGACGGGCCAGCCGTGCCGTGCCTGCCACCACAGGTTCGGCGCCCAGATGGCCAGCGCGAGCACGCCGCCGGCGAGGGCAGTGGGTCGCACGAGCAGCGACCGCCGGGCGGACAACAGCAACCCGACGACGAGACCGAGGGCGAGGAACACCACGGCGTGCTTGTTGAGCAGCCCCACCCCTGCCACCGCGCCGATGGCCAGCCAGAGCCGGTCGTCGCCGGTGCGAAGCATGCGGGCCGCCAGCACGAGGCACGCGCCCCACACCACCAGGTCGAACGACGTGGTGCTCAGCACCATCGCGGGGGTGTGGAACAGGGGGATCAGCGCCGCGGTGCCGGCCGCGAGGAGCTGTGCTCGCCGGCCACCACCGAGCTCACGCACGAGCAAGGCGATGAGCACCAGCACCGCGACGCCGGCGAGGGCGGGGAAGACCCGCAGCCCCGGCAAGGAGTTGCCGAACACCTCGCTGGCGAGCCTGGCCACCGCAGGGGTGAAAGGGGGCTGGTCGACGTAGCCCCAGGCCAATCGCTGCCCGCAGGCCATGAAGTACAGCTCGTCGCGGTGGTACCCGTAGCGGGTGCCGACCACCATCGCGGTGGCGAACAGGGCCACGGCGATCGTCGCCAGCCCAGCCCAGGCGACGGGCGGGAGGCGGGCCGCAGTGGTCTCCGGCGAACGTGGCGGCTGCCGGCCCGGTGCGATCCCAGCCCGGGGAGTCGGGGGATCGGGAGGGGTGCGGCCCCCCGGAGGGCGCCGGGGCATGCGCGAACGCTAACGAACGGTGTCGGAGGCACTCAAGGCGGGCAGCGTGGTCATCGGCGGTGGTTGCGGCCCACCGGGGGAGCCCGGGTGGCCGTTGCCACTGCTCGCAGCCCGTTCACGGGTTGCGTGGGTGAAGTAGATGCCGACCACCCGGTCCACGTTGCTCCGGTCGAGCACCGGTGGCTCCCCGCGGTACGCGCACACGGCGCGCAGGATCTTGCACACCTCGTGGGGGAGGTAGGGGCGCAGGTCACCGTCTCCGTGGCGGCGGCTCACCTCGCGCAGGTACTCCTCGGCCCCGGGCTCGATGGCGATGCCGTATCTGGCCGCCGCGCTGCGCAGCACGACGTCGAACTCCGCGTCGTCGATCGAGGGGACGAGGATCTTGTTCTGGATCCGCCGGAAGAATGCCTCGTCGCCCAGGCTGGCCGGCTCCAGGTTGGTGGAGAACACCACCTTCACGTCGAAGGGGATCTCGAACCGCACGCCGTAGGCCAGCGAGAGGTAGTCGACCCGGCGGTCGAGAGGCACGATCCAGCGGTTGAGGAGTTGCTCAGGGGTCATCGACTGGCGCCCGAAGTCGTCGATGATCAGCAGCCCGTTGTTGGCCTGCATCTGGATCGGGGCCAGGTAGACCCCGTTGCTGGACTCGTAGGTGAGGTCCATCATCGAGGTCGTCAACTCCCCGCCGGCGATGACCGACGGCCGGCGGCAGAGCACCCAGCGTGGGTCGAGTTCGGCCGGCTGCTCCGGCACGGCCTCGTGCACGACCGGGTCGTAGACGGTGATGATCTGGCTGTCGACCTCCACCGCGCGGGGGATGAACACGTGGTCACCGTGGACCCGGATCAGCCGCTCGGCCAGGCTCGTCTTGCCCGTGCCCGGGGGGCCGTACAGGAAGATCGCGCCGGGCGTCAGTAGCGCCGGACCGAGCTCGTCGAGCAGCCAGTCGCTGACCACCAGGTCCGCGAAGGCCTGACGCATCGAGTCCCGGGTCACCACCGGGTGCGCGCTCTGCGCCCGCACGACCTGCACGTACTGCTCGAGCGCCACCGGGGCCGCGCCGGCATAGCGGCACAGCTGCATCCGCTCGATCGCCGCAGCCCGGCCCTGCTGGGTGAGCTCGAGCTGGTAGTCGAAGCCGTCGAGACCGAGGACCTCCAGGTGGCGTAGTTCCCGGAGGTCTTCGATGACCTTGGACGTGACCGCCACGCTCAGGCCGAGCGCGGTGGCCAGCTGGAGTGTGGAGGTCCTCCCCTCGAACAGCGCCCGTCGCAGGATGAGGTCCTGCACCAGGGCGAGTGGGATGCCGAGCTCCTCGATCGTGCGTGGGGCGCGCAAGTCGATCGTCTGTGGCTGGTGCAACGTCTCGCCTCCGTGGTCCCCGAAGGCCATCGGCGGATCCAGGCCCGACCTTGAGCTGCTCTCCGGGTCAGGAGGACCAGCAGCGCCCGGTTCTCGAGCACAGCCGGCCGGACATGGTGAAGCTGTCGGCCGTGAACTCGGCGTCCTCGACGCCTCCGTCGAAGGCATCCTGGACGGTGTCGTAGATCTCACCGGTGGTGACGTCCATCTCCGACAAGCACTCGTCGAGGGACCAGAACGTGCCAGGGTCCTCCGGGTCCTCCATCTGCCCGTCGGGGCTGAGCCCGAAGATCGCCCGGCAGGTCTGCTCGAAACCTTGGCGGTAGGCATCGCGCAGCGCCGCCAGTTCGGCCGGGTCCTCGGTGGTCACCGGGCTGCTGGTCGGCGTCGTGGTCGTCTCCGGCACCGCGACGGTCGTGGTGGTGGTGGTCTCGACCGTGGTGGAGGTGGTCGGCGGGGGCAGGGTCGTGGTGGCCGCCTGGCCGTCGCCGTCGCGACCGCGACCGGTGAGAAGCGCGACGGCGATCACGGCCGCGATCGCCACCAGGATGGCCGCACCGATGGCGAGCTTGCGGTTGGTCGACATCGTGGGTGGATCACCTCGTCTGCGGGGAAGCCGCAGCATACCGGTGCCCGGCCGCTCGCCGTCCGCGCGGTGGGTGACCGGGCGCTCTCGGTGGTCCGCGCGAGAATCTCCGCCCATGCGTCGCCGGGTCGTGCTGATCATCGCCGCCATCGTGTTGCTCGGGGGTTCGGTGGGCTGCTCGGGTGGCAGCAAGCCGGTGCTGCAGGACCTGCCGGGGGTGCAGGCGATGGCCAAGGTCCGGGAGGCCACCGTGGCCGCGGGCACCTTGCGCTACGAGGGCACCGTGACCGAAGGAGAGCGCAGCGGCGAGCTGTCAGGGGTGGTGGGAGCGTCGCCTCCTCGAGGGGAGCTCACCGTCCCGGTCTTCACCCCCGAGGCCGTGCTCCCCGCTTCGGTGCGCTGGAACGGCGATGACGTCTACATCGAGCGGGTGGCGGTCGGTGACGAGGCGGCGAGGCGGGCGGTCCCGCTGTTTTCGCGTCTGAGCAGCGATCCTCCCTGGGCCCGGTTCGGGCGCAGCACCCTCGCCGGCCCGCTGCTGGTGTCCTACGACCCGTTCCTGCTGCTCGATCGTCTCCGCGAAGCGAACGTCTCGCTCGAAGCCACCGCCGGCGAGGAGGCGGGGGACGCCTCAGGGACCCGGTACCAGGCCGTGGGAACCGGTTCCGACGCGTCGGCCGGCGGTGGGCGCACCGAGCTGTGGGTGGACGACCAGGCGCGGCTGCGCCGGGCGCGGGTGGAGGGGGCCGGCTGGGTGATCGACTACCGGGTTCTCTCCTACGGTGACGAGGTCACCGTGGAGCCGATCCCCGCCGAGGAGCTGGCCGACGTGACCGCCGATCCCACCCAGCTCGCGTCGTCGAAGCCCGATGGTGATTTCGAGGCCGTCCGCTCCGGCACCACCGCCGGGGTGCGCTGGACGCTGCTGCGGGCGCCGGGTACGAACGGCGGGTCCTGCTGGCGTCTGGAGGCCGATCCGCCGCTCACCCCGGTGGGTGAGCACTTCTCCCCGTTCCCCGGGGGCGCTCGGTGCGTGCTCCCACCGTCGCCGGACGAGGACCTCGACCAGCGGATCGCCGTCGTGGTCGACGCCGATGCGGTGCAGACCCCGTATGACGGGCTGGTGGTGGTGGTGCCGCCCGAGGTGCGCTCGGTGGAGATGGCCTACCCGGACGGGAAGCTGGTGCCGCTCGAGATCGACCGGGCGACGGGCACGGTGGTGTGGATCTCACCCCCGGAGCGACCGGGGGTGGTGCTGGTGGTGACCGATGCCGATGGTCGGACGGTGAACTGCGGCCCCGGCTACGTCAGCGAGGTTGACGACGTGACCAAGCTGGGACCGGACGAGATCGCCAACCTGCGATCGCTGATCTGGAGCTGCGTGGCCGGCGAGGACTAGCTCGGCGCACCGGATCCGGTCGCCGGCGGGTTGATGGAGGTTGATGCCGGGACGGTGACGTCGGGTGGCGGTGGCTCGAAGCCGGCGTCGGTGCACATGTCCGAGCTCGGCCGGCCGAACAGCTCACCGAGCTGGTTGGCCACCTCGTGCGAGTCGGGCTCGATGACCCAGGTTCCCCCATCGACGTAGGGCAGGCTGAACCGCCAGTCCACCAGGTAGCCGCGCTCGCAAAGCTCCTCGGCCTTGGCTCGTACCCATCGCTGCTGGGCCGCGTCGTCGGCGAACCCGTAGAAGGTGAGATCCTCGCCGGAGCCCTCGCAGTTGCCCTGTGCAGCGGGCATGGCCCACCCGAGGCGGCGGTAGGTCTCGACGTAGGCCTCCCAGGCTTCCGGCCCGAAACCCTCGCAGCCCACCGGGCTGCCCTGCACCTGCTGGGCGAGCGCCGTGATCTCCCCCAGTGCCGACTGGTCCCAACCGCCGCGGTCGTAGCCCTTGTCGGTGGAGGAGTTGCAGGCCGCGACGACAAACAGGGCAGCAGCCGCCAGTGGCACGATCCTGCGTCGTGCTCGGGGGTGGGTCGGGACCATCGGGCGGGCTCCTTCGGGGATCGGTCGGGTCACGTGAGGTCGGGGAGTCGGCGCAGCGTAGTTCGGTTGTGATCAGGGGCGGTCTCGCGCGTCATGGCCAGGACGCGAAGCAGCCCACCCCGGAGGGTGGGCTGCTCCACAGACCCGCGGTGCGAGCCTTTCGTCCGGTCAGACGATCACGGGAAGCTCACCATGATCGAGCTGTCGAACGGCGGGGTCGGGCCGAGCAGGCTCAGCAGGCTGTCACCGTCGGTGCCGAACACAACCGCGGTGAGCTGATCGGTGCCAGCAATGCAGCCGAGGCCGGCGTTCAGGGAGCCAATCTGCGGCACGACCGCGCCGGCGCTCGGGGTGGTGTCGAGGTAGGACGGGGTGGTGACGGGGCCTGTGGTCGTGGCCACCGGCTGCTGCAGGAAGCCGCCGCTGACGTCACCGCCGACGCCGACGCCCTTGGTGACGATGCCGGTCACCGTGGCCGAGTCGAGGTAGGCCGGGTCGCTACCCAGGCGCACGAACGCCGACGCGGCGTAGTTCTTGCCCGTGAACGGGTTGATGCCAGCGAACTTGGTCGCCAGCTTGCCGTACGGCGGGTAAGGCTGGTCGGGCGAGGTCGCAGTCGCATCGCAGCTGAAGCCACCCGACACGAACGGGTTCTTCGGATCCGGGTCGGTGGTGAACTTGCCGCTGACCGAGATGGCGTCACCCAGGCTGAGGGCCGTCACCAGCACACCGGTGCAGGGAGCCGTGTACGCCTTGGCGCCCTTCACGGCGATGTTCTGCTGCAGCGAGGCGTTGGTGATGCCGGGCGTGACCGTACCGTTGCCGATGACGTGATCACAGTCGATCAGTACGGTCGGCTGAGCGCTGGACGTGCCTGTGCCGAACGCCAGCATGCCGGCAGCGAGGCCGGCCGCTGCGGCGACAGCCACAACGCGTGAACGCATCTTCACGTAATTCCCCCTTTGATGGTGGATGAAGCCCGGTGGTCGCTCGCCGGGCACTGTGAGGATGGGACCGTCAACCGGCGATCGTGCCCGGATCGGGCGGTACGTCCCCGTAGGTTCACCATCAGCAAGTGGCTGAACCCCCGCTGCTGGTGAGCCGCGGCCCTCAGGAGGACCGTGCGACCGGCCCCATGATTGACGCGCGCGGAGGGTGTGTCAAGGGCCACTCGGTTGTTTCGCTCGGTAACCGCAACCGGTGTGATCTTTCGTTCTGGCAGGTCGAACGCGTGCTTCAGCACGCGTTCGACCTGCCAGAACGAGAGCGGTCGGCATCGTGGGGCAGGAGTGGTCGTGCGGCCCGAGTCGCCGCGGGTGCGGCTCAGCCGACGGTGACCGGACGGCAGCCGAGCAGTGGGTTGGTGCCGACGGTGCCGGGGGCGTTGATGGCGTACGCGCACACCTGGTGGGGGCCCTTCGTCGTCGCGAGTTCGATGACGTAGCCGTGCAGGGAGCCCCAGGCGGGGTACACCCGCCCCACGTCGGGGCGGCTCGTGTTGGCCGTGGCCCGGGTGCCCCACCGGCCGTCGACGTAGACGTGGATTTCGATCGCCGAAGCGACTTCGGGATCGATGGCCCAACCAGCGACCCGTACCACCCCCGCCCTCGGGCTGGAGGCCGAGTCGAGCGACCCGAACGGCGTGCCGGGCATGGTCACGGGGGTACAGCCGATGTTCTGGCTGACCCCGGGGGTGCCGGTGGCGTTGATCCCCCGGACGCAGACCAGGTGCCATCCTCCTGAGACCCCGGTGGCGACGAGGCGGTAGCCGTGGCGGTCGCCCATCCCGAACGCCCGCTGCACGTCAGGCCGGGAGAGATCCGCGACGCCCGACGCCTTCTTCACCCCGTCGACCCAGACCTCGACCTCGATCGCGCCGGTGGTGTCGGGGTCGAGCGCCCACCCCTGCACGACCAGCTCGCCCGGCCCGCGCTGGGCCAGCCCGTCGATCGAGCCGAACGGGCTGCCGAGGCGGCGGATGGTCACGCTGCGGCACCCGAGCAAGGGGTTCCACCCTCTGCTCCCAGGCGCATTGATGGCGTACGCGCACACCTGGTGCGTGCCGGGCCCGAGCCCGCCGAGGGTGATGCTCCAACCCCGGTTGGGCCCGTACTGGGGGAACACCTGTCCGACGTCGGGCCGGTTGCCGCTGGCCTGGGTAGCTCCGCCCCACCCGCCGTTCACGTACACGTGGACGTCGATCGTGCCGGTGGTGTCGGGATCCAGCGCCCATCCTGAGGCCGTGGCCGTGCCCTCACCCGTCTGGCTCACGCCGTCGAAGGAACCGGTGGGGGTCGAGCCCGGCGCGTCCGCCGGGGCCTTCGCGAAGCGGACGGTGACGAAGATCTTGGGGCCGTTGCGTTGCACGCCGATGCCCACCCGGTTGAAGTCACCGACCATGTTGGCGAAGTGGGGACCGCTGTTGACGAACGCGTTGTGGATGCCCGTCACGTCCCAACCCACGCCGACGTTCTCTCCTCCCCGCGTCCAGCCCGGCACGGCCCAGTCGAGCGAGGCCCCGAGGTTCGGGTCGTGCATCAAGGTGTCGCTCTGGAGCATCACGGAGGACCAGTTCCTGGCCGTGGCGGCCAGCCCGTCGTCCCAGGAGAGTGGGGCCAATCCGAATCCCGTCCGGAGCTGGTTGAGCAGCATGTGGAACTGCAACTCCTCGCTGGACTGGGGGAGTGCTCGGGCCGGGCTGACGGTGGCGAGGCCGGCGAGCAGGATGGCGATCACGGCGGTGACGGCGGCTGCTCCTCGCCGGCGACGGTGGGGGGTCGGCGCTGTGGACATGTCGTCTCGCATGGGGGTAGCTCAGCGTGGGCTTCTGTCCCTTTGTTCATCGACCACCTCTCGCTTCCGCTTGAACGCCGCCTCCCGGCGGTCGACCCGCCTCCCGGCAGGGGGGCTCGGTATCGTGACGGCCATGGCCGAGCCACCCCTGCAGATCGAGGAGACCACCGTCGACAACGAGGCCGTGTTCCGCCTCCACGGCGATCTCGACCCTCACACCGCGCCGATCTTGACCAGCGCCGTGAACGAGCGCATCGAAGCAGGAGATCGCACGGTGGTACTCGATCTGACCGGTGTGAGCTTCATCGACTCGTCCGGGTTACGGGCGATGCTCACCGCTCATCGCGAGCTGAGCGAGCGCGATGGGGAGCTGCGCCTGCGCAACCCGAGCCAGACCACGATGCGGCTGCTCGAAGTGACGGGGCTGGTCGACCAGCTCCACCTCGAGGAAGGATGATGGGAGCGGCGGACGCCGTCCGCAGCGGGGAGGTCAGACTCACCGTCCCGGCCAATCCTCGATTCCTCCGGTTGGCTCGACTCGCTGCTTCCGGGGTTGCCACCGATGCGGGCTTCGATCTGGAACACCTCGAGGACCTGCGATTGGCGGTCGACGAGGCGTGCGCGGTGCTGCTCGAGGGCGCGCCGGACGGCGACCTCGAGCTCGTCTACCGCTTCCGTGCCGACGGCGGCGTGGAGATCGAAGGAAGCTGCCCGTCCGATGGTTCGGATCTCCGGCTCCACCCCGTCGCCGCGGACCTCCTCGCGGTGACCACCACCGAGCACCACCTGGCCAGCGACGGCGACCGGCGGAGCTTCCGCCTGGTGAAGCTGCCAGAGGCGCCGGGTGCCTGACGTCGATGACCAGGCGCGTCCGACCGGCGTCGGCACGACCCCTGGGGTGAGGAGCGCCGATGTCGAGTCGTTCAGGCGCTATCGGGCCACCGGCGATCGCAACCTACGGAACGAGCTGGTCGAGGCCAATCGAGCTCTGGCCGACTACCACGTGCGGAGGTACGCGCAGCGCGGCCAGCCCGAGGACGATCTGCGTCAGGTGGCCTTGCTCGCCATCCTCCGGGCGGTCGAGCGTTTCGACCCGGATCTGGGAGTGTCGTTCTCGACCTTCGCGAACCGCACCATCGACGGCGAGCTGAAGCGGTACCTGCGCGATCGGACCTGGAGCGTCCGCCCGCCCCGGCGGGCCCAGGAGCTCCACCTCAAGGTCCGCCGGGCGGACGAGGAGTTGACCCAGAGGCTCGGCCGCTCACCGACCGTGCCAGAGCTGGCCAGGGAGCTTGACGCGGAGGTGGACCACGTCCTGGAAGCGCTCGAGGTCTCGGGTGCCCGCCGTGCGAGCAGCCTCGATCAACCGGCCGGCGACGACGAGTCCACGAGAGTGGATCGGCTGGGACAGGTCGAGTCGGGCTTCGGGGTGGTCGATCACCGCTTGCTGGTCTCGGACCTCCTCGACACCCTCGACGAACGTGATCGGTTCATCATCCAGCGACGCTTCTTCGACAACTGCTCGCAGGAGGAGATCGCTCGCGAGCTGGGTGTGAGCCAGTCGTACCTGTCACGGGTGTTGCGGCGCATCCTCCTCCAGCTGCGCCATGAGCTCGAGATCACCTGAGGAACGCCAGCTCGATCGTCCGTTCTGGTGGGGCCCGGGCTGCGGGTAGGGATCGATCCGTGCGATCACCGGCCGACGCCAAGACCAGGATGACCATGCGAGATGACCCCGCGGACACCCCCCTCGTCGTCGTGTTGGAGAACCTGGACGCCTCGGGGTACCGAAGCCAGTTCCAGCCTCGGTACGGCGGAATGATCCTCTGTTTCACCTGCCGGGTGGAATTCGCGGCGGTGCGGGCGGTGGCGGACTTGGTGTTCCGCCTCGAGGGCGCTTCCGACGTGGCGGACATGGTCACGGTCGTGCCGTTGATCTGCCCGGTCTGCGGGGCCGCGGGCACCCTGGTGCTCCACTCCGGACCTGATGCGTCAGCAGAGGAGGCAGAGGTGCTGAGCCACCTCGAGCGATCGCAGCCGAGCGAGGGTGAGGCCGCGCTCCGGCCCATGGTGGATCACGCGCTCGACGAGTCGGTGACGGACGCGCTCGCCCCGCGCCCGCAACCGACGCTCGGGAGCACAGGCGTGATCCAGCACTGACTGGCACTGGCGTCCCTTGCAGCCGACTAGAACAGGTTCTAGCCTCTGCGGGTGACGGCGGTGACACGTTTCGTGGCACTCGCGCCGGTGGCGTGCACGCCGGTCAACGGGAGATCGACAGCGGGGGATTCGATGAGGAGATCACTCGGGTGGCGGGCGCGTGCGATCGCCGTGGCGACCGCCTCGACGATGGCGGTGATGGCAGGCGTGATGCTCGAGTCGGGTCCTGCGGGAGCGGTCGTCACCACGACCACCTACAACGACGCCTGCTTCGGGACGAACCTGGGGCAGACCGCGGGGCAGGTCGTGAGCACCTCGATCAGCGTCGATGCGCCGGCCACCGTGCCGCAGGGAAGCACCTTCACCATTCGGTTGCAGCCGGCGCAGGCGGTGCTCACCAAGAACGCGCCGACCCCGGTCGGCACGGTCACCAACCGCTACATCAACAAGGTCCGCATCGACTACAAGATCCCCGACAACGCCACCTACGTGAGCGCTTCGGTGGTCGCGGGAACGGGCTTCGGTCTGGTCTCCGGTACCCCGAGGGTGGACACGAACGCCACGGATGCAAACGTCCCGGCTGGCATCATCCGACTCTGGGGCGGTGCTTCGCCGGATCAGGGAACCGGCACGGGACTGTGGTACGGGAATGCGACGGACGCTGACCTGACCGCGGACTACCCCTACCAGCTCCCGGCCATCGACGTGACCCTCCAGGCCACCGGCCCGATCGGCTCCATGATCCAGCCGAAGGTGCGGTTCGTGAACCCGAGCACCGCGGCCGTGGACCTCACCTACTACAAGACGTTCGTGTCACGGGCGCGGAGCAGCGTCATCGGTGCCGTCACCACCAACGTCACCTGCAGCCCACGCGATGACACGACCAACTCCGGCGGTACGCGCACCAGCACGGGCGATGGCGCAGGCAACGCCGGCGCGGGACCGCTCGCCAACATCGAGATCGTGGCCCCTGCGACGCCACCGTCAGCGCCGCAGGGGACCCCGCTGGCCCTACCGGGTGATGGCTCGGTGACCCTGAGCTGGTCGGCTCCTGCCGACTCAGGGTCGTCGCCGGTCACCGGTTACCGGGTCACCCCGTGGGTGTGCCCGGTGGCGCCCAACTGCCTCACCGACGGCACCCCGCAGACGCCGGTGACCTTCAACTCCACCGCCACCACCCAGACCATCACCGGGCTCACCAACGGCCAGCTCTACAAGTTCCAGGTCGCCGCGATCAGCGATGCCGGCACGGGACCGAACTCCGTGATGAGCACGCCGGTGGTGGCCGGCGCGCCTGGCCGGCCGGGCGTGTGGGCCCAGCGCGAGTCGGGCGACGGCCAGGTCACGATCAGCGGTGTGGCGCCAGCCGACAACGGCTCGCCGATCACCGGTTACGTGATCACGCCCTACATCGGTGGCGTCGCCCAGACCCCACAGGTGTTCAACAACCCCTCGACCACCCAGACGGTGACGGGTCTCACGAACGGCACCGCCTACACGTTCCGGGTGGCGGCGATCAACGCCCGGGGCACGGGTCCGGCCTCGGCGCCGGGGCAGCCGATCACCGTCGGTCTCCCCGGGGCACCGGCCTTCAGCGGCGCTCGAGTGCCGGGTGACGGCGCGGTGACGATCTCGTGGACCGTCCCGGCCGACAACGGTTCACCGATCACCGGCTATACGGTTACGCCCTACATCGGCAACGTGGCCCAGACCCCGGTGTCGTTCGACGCTTCGACGACGACGCGAACGATCACCGGGCTCACCAACGGCTTCACCTACCGGTTCCGGGTGGCAGCGGTGAACGCGAACGGCACGGGCCCGCTCTCTGCGGCGTCCCCGACCGTGATCGCCGGCGCTCCGGCTGCCCCGACCTTCGTCAAGCGGGTGGCCGGCGATGGTGCGGCGACGCTGACCTGGTCGGTACCGGCCGACAACGGTTCGCCGATCACCGGCTATACGGTTACGCCCTACATCGGCAACGTGGCCCAGACCCCGGTGTCGTTCGACGCTTCGACGACGACGCGGACGATCACGGGTCTCACGAACGGCATCACCTACACGTTCCGCATCAGCGCTACCAACGCTCGCGGCACCGGCCCGATCTCAGGCCCGACAGGCCCGGTGACACCGTCCGCCTAGCCCGCGCCTGACCTCTCCTGATCTGTTCACGGATCCGCGGAGCAACTCCGCGGTTTCGTGAACAGATCGGTGCGGGGGAGATGGTAAGAGACCGGAGTGACTCAGTTTCTCGCGACGTTGGGCCTGGTCTTTGTGGCCGAGCTGGGGGACAAGACCCAGCTCGTGGCTCTAGGGCTCGGAGCTCGACACCGGCTGGGCCCGGTTCTGACGGGCCTGGTGCTCGGCTTCGGCGTGGTCAACGCCCTCTCGGTCACCATCGGCGCGCTGCTCGGAGCGGCACTACCCACCCGAGCTGTGAACCTCGCTGGGGGCGTGCTGTTCCTAGCTTTTGCGGTCTGGACCCTGCGCTCGGGCAGCGAGGGCGAGGAGAAGGACGCCTTGGGCGAGGGCGCTGGCACGATCACCGTGGTGGCTACGACCGCGGTGGCGATCATCGTCGCCGAGCTCGGTGACAAGACGATGCTGGCCACGGCGACGCTGGCAGCCAAGGGCCAGCCGGTCGCGGTCTGGGTGGGTGCGACCGCAGGTGTCGTGGGGGCTGGTTCCCTCGGCGTGGTGGTGGGCCGCTATGCAGGCCAGCGCCTCCCCGAGCGGGTGACTCGCGTCGGCGCGGCGGTGCTCTTCGCGGTCTTCGGCGTCGCTCTCCTGATCACCGCGTGACACGGTCTCGATCCGTCGATCTTGGTTCGCGACCGGTGTGACCGTCTACAACAGGTGCATGGATCGGGCTGCTTGGGACGCTCGCTACGCGGCGACCGACTACATCTGGACGGTCGAGCCGAACCGGTGGTTGGTCGCCGAGTGCGAAGGTCTGCCGCCGGGAGACGCGCTCGATCTGGCCTGCGGCGAGGGGCGCAATGCCGTGTGGTTGGCCGAGCGCGGCTGGAAGGTGACAGCGGTCGACTTCTCCCGGGTGGCTCTCGACAAGGGCCGCCGCCTGGCCGCGCACCGGGGGGTGACCGTCCGCTGGGAGCAGGCCGACGTGTTGACCTGGGAACCAACGGACACCTTCGACCTGGTGGCGGTGCTCTACTTGCAGCTCCCCGAGGCCGAACGGCGCCGGGCGCTCCGGATCGCCGTCGAGGCCGTGCGTGCGGGCGGCACCCTGCTGGTGGTCGCGCACGACACCCGGAACCTCGACGAGGGAGTGGGTGGACCGCAGGACCCGGCGGTGCTCTACACCCCGGCCGATGTGGTCGCGGACACCGTCGGCAGTGGGAGGGAGCTGATCGTGGAGCGGGCCGAGACCGTGGAGCGACCGGTCGAGGGTGCCGGCCGGCCCGCGCTGGACTGCCTGGTGCGGATCCGGAGGGCGCTGTGAGCGAGGCGGCCTCGACGGTCGAGGTGTTTGCCGATGTGTGCTGTCCCTTCACCCACGTGGGGCTGCGACGGTTCGTCGAGATCCGGGACCAGCTCGGCCGGCACGATGTCGGCCTGGTCGTGCGTGCGTGGCCCCTCGAGATCGTCAACGGCGAGCCGCTCGTCGCGTCGTTCGTCGCCGAGGAGGTGGAGGTCCTTCGCCGGACGGTGGCACCGGACCTGTTCCGTCGCTTCGTCCCGGAGCAGTTCCCCTCCACCTCCCTGCCGGCCCTGGCCGTCGTGGCTGCCGCCTACCGCCAGAGTGCTGCGACGGGTGAGGCGGTGAGCCTGGAGCTGCGCGACATCCTGTTCGAACAAGGCGTGGACATCTCGACCCCATCCGTCCTCGATGAGGTTGCGCGCCGGCACGGGATCCGTGTCGATGAGCGGGACCGCGAGTCCGTGCACTCGGATTTCGCCGAAGGCAGGGAACGGGGTGTGGTGGGGTCACCGCACTTCTTCACCTCCGGCGGGGCCTTCTTCTGCCCGTCGCTGGAGGTGACCCGCGACGAGCGCGGGGAGCTCCGGGTCAACGTCGACCGGGAGGGCCTCGGGGCTTTCATCCGGTCCTGCTTCGGCTGAGAGCGGGTAGGGACACGTCGCCCACCTGACTGCGTCTGATGGAGGTGACCATCGATGGGTGAGCTGGTCAAGCGTGAACCAAAGCCGGTCGACGTGCTGAGCCGGCTGGATCGGATGTTCGAAGACTGGACGAGAGCGATGTCCATGCGGTGGCCGATGCTGCCGGGTCCCGAGTTCCCCGCCGAGCGGATGATCAGGGTGGACGAGTTCCGCGACAACGGGGATCTGGTGATCCGTGCCGAGCTGCCGGGCATCGACCCTGATCGGGACGTGGAACTGACGGTCTCGGACAGCATGCTCCACATCGATGCGGAGCGCCGCGAGGAGGAGCGGGTGGAAGAGAAGGGCTACCTGCGCCATGAGCTGCGTTGTGGTTCGTTTTCGCGCACCCTGCCCCTCCCCGAGGGCGCGACCGAATCCGATGTGAAGGCGAGCTACAAGGACGGAATCCTTGAGATCCGCGTCCCGACGCAGGAGCCGCCCCCGCCCAAGAAGATCGAGGTCACGAGGGGCTGACCGCACCGAGCAGCGTCGGCGGCATCCACTCACCGAACCGTGAGCGATGCGCGATCAGCGCTGATCGCGCATCGCGCGTCGGCGTTCCTCGTACTCGTCGACCGACAGCTCACCCCGGGCGAGACGCTCATCGAGGATCTCCTCCGGTGTGGGCCCGGTTCGCCCCGTGACCGTCCGGGCCACGGCGACGATCGCAACGACCACGAGGCCCCAGAAGACGATCATCATCAGGCTCATCGCGACCCACGCCCCCCAACTCCAATCGCCATTCCAGTACATCATCTGCCACCTCCTTGGTTGGTCAGCATCGGGACCTCGACCGGCACCAGATCGACGCGACGCAGGAGCTGAGCGTTGAGTGCGACCACGATGGTCGAGGCGCTCATCAGGACGGCACCGGCGGCGGGAGCGAGTGTCAGCCCGGCCCAGGCGAACGCGCCGGCGGCCAGTGGGATGGCGACGACGTTGTACCCCGCCGCCCAGGCGAGGTTCTCGACCATCTTGCGGTATGAGGCTCGCGAGAGGCGGATCACGCTGAGCACAGCCCGCGGGTCGCTCGAGGCGAGCACCACTCCTGCGGACTCGATCGCCACGTCGGTGCCCGCGCCCATGGCGATGCCGACGTCGGCGCGGGCAAGGGCGGGGGCATCGTTGACGCCGTCGCCGACCATCGCCACCTGACAGCCGCGCCGCTGGAGCTCGGCGACCTTCGAGTCCTTGTCCTCGGGAAGCACCTCCGCGAAGACCTCGTCGATGCCGATCTCCCTGGCGACGGCGTGGGCGACGTCGCGGGCATCGCCGGTGATCATGGCCACGTGTATGTCGAGCCGGTGAAGCTCGCTGACCACCTGTGGGGCCTCGGACCGGATCTGGTCTTCCAGCGAGAGCGCTCCGATGACGTCGTTGCCGGAAAGGACGTACAGCACCGATGCGCCCCGTCCGCGCCAACCCTTGGCGGTGGGGCGCAGCCAGCTCGGTTCGGCGAGGCCATGTGCACCGAGCAGCGCCGGGCCGCCCACGGCCATCTCCACCCCGTCGACTCGGGCCTGCACACCGCGGCCGGTGGTGGCCCGGAAGTCCGTCGCCGGCGGTGGTTCGCCCTGGGCTCGCGCCGCCGCGACGATGGCTCGTGCCAAGGGATGTTCGGAGTCATGCTCCACCGCAGCGGCGAGGGCGAGCACCTCTCGTTCCGTGTGGTCCGGTGCGGCGGCGATGCCCGTCACCACATGCCGGCCAGCGGTCAGCGTCCCGGTCTTGTCGAACAGCACCAGATCGACGGTGCGCATCCGCTCGAGCGCGAGGCGATCCTTCACGAGGATGCCGTGGCGGGCTGCGAGGGCGGTCGACAGGCTGATCACGAGAGGGAGGCCAGCCCGAGAGCGTGTGGGCAGGCGATCACGAGCACGGTGACGGTGTGCAGCACGGCGCTGTCGGGGTCACCGAGAGTCGACCAGGTGACGAAGGTCGCAAGACCAGCGACAGTGGCGATGTAGAAGAGCCCTGCTGCGAACCGATCGGCGAGGGTCTGGGCGCGTGACTTGCTGTGCTGGGCCTGGAGGACGAGGCGTTGGATACCGGCCAGGGCGGTATCGTCGCCGACAGCTGTGACTCGCACCCGGATGCTCGAGTCGGTGGAGATGGTGCCAGCGATCACGGCATCGCCACGTGATCGCGTCACCGGCTTGGACTCCCCGGTGATCATGGATTCGTCGAGCTCCGCGGTCCCTTCGAGGACCTCACCATCGGCGGGCACCCGCCCACCGGGGCGGACGAGCACGACGTCGCCCACGCGCAGGTCGCCTGTGCTCACTCGTTCCGAGCGGCCATCTGCGGTCACCCGTTCGGCATCGTCGGGCAGGAGCTCGGCCAGTGCGTGCAGTGCGCCACGTGCCTGGCCGATGGCGTTCATCTCCTGCCAGTGGCCGAGGAGCATGACGGTGATGAGCGCAGCCAGCTCCCACCAGAACTCGAGGTCGAACCAGCCGAACGTCGAGGCGACCGACGCCCCGAACGCCACGGTGATGGCCATCGAGATCAGCATCATCATGCCGGGCTGACGCCGTCGGAGCTCTCGGTAGGCACCGACGAGGAACGGCTTGCCGCCATAGAGGAAGATCACGGTGCCGAGCACCGGTGGGATCAGGCCGGAACCAGGGAAGGTGGGCGCCGTGTAGCCGAACCATTCCTGCACCATGTCTGCCCACAGCACGACGGGGATGGTGAGCGCGAGGCTGATCCAGAACGCGCGCTCGAAGGCCTCAGGGCCGTGGCCGGCGTGAGTGTCGTGCTCCGGGTGGGTCGATGGGTGGCAGTCGCCGGGATCAGGCCTGGCGCCGTGCGCTCCGGAACGGGCGTCGTGTGTCGACGTGCTCATCAGCCGCTCCTCGGACACCGCCCAGCCGGGTCAGGAGATGGAAGGGGCGTAGTAGTCGTAAATCAAGCTTGCCGATGACACAGACGAGGAGGATCCGCGACCGATGACCGTTTCCCAGACGTTTCGGGTTGAGGGCATGACTTGTGATCACTGCGTTGCCGCGGTTCGCGAGGAGGTATCTCGGGTCGGCGGGGTTGCCGAGGTCGACGTCGACCTGGCAACGGGCAGGATGACCATCTTCGCGGATGATGCGATCGATGCCGACGAAGTGCGCGCCGCAGTCCGCAGTGCCGGGTACGAGATCGCGGCGTGAGCCCCGTCGAGGCGGTCGCCGGTAGCGTCTGGGTGCGTGGTGAAGAGGCCGAGCGACTCGGTGATCGTGTCCGCCGCGGGTCGGGAGGTCGAGATCACCAACCCCGGCAAGGTCTTCTTCCCTGCCCGCGGTGAGACCAAGCTCGACCTGGTCCGCTACTACCAGCAGGTCGAAGAGCCGCTGATGCGGGCGATGCAAGGGCGCCCGGTGCTCCTGCAGCGCTTTCCCGACGGCGTCAGGGGCTCGCACTTCTTCCAGAAGCGAGTGCCCGCGAACCGCCCGGACTGGTTGCGGACGACGATCGTGTCCACGCCGAACGGCACCAGGTCAAGAGCGCTGGTGGCCGCCGACCTCGCTCACGTCCTGTGGGCGGTCAACCTGGGCTGCCTGGGCTTCCACGTGTGGCCTTCGCTCGCGTCCGACCCTGAACATGCGGATGAGCTCCGAGTCGACCTGGACCCTTCCCCGGGGGTCGGATTCGACGAAGTCCGGCAGGCGGCTCTGTACGTCAGGGCTCTGCTCGATGAGTTGGGCATCAAGGGATACCCGAAGACCACCGGGTCGAAGGGTCTGCACGTCTACGTGCGGCTGCAACCCCGGTGGACGCCGTACGAGGTGCGGGCCGCGGCCGTGGCCATGGCGCGCGAGCTGGAACGGCGCCATCCCGGCACGATGACCGCCGCATGGTGGAAGGAGGAGCGCGGCCGGCGGGTGTTCGTCGACTTCAACCAGAACGCTCCACACAAGACGGTCTTCGGCGCGTGGTCGGTGCGCGCTCGTCGAGGAGCCCAGGTATCGACGCCGTTGCGATGGCAGGAGATCGTGGCGGTGGATCCGGATGCGCTCACCATCGCTACCGTTCCCGAACGGGTGGCTCAGCTCGGAGACCCCTGGGAGGATCTGGCGAGCGTTCCGCAGTCGATCGAGCCGCTGCTGGAGATGTATCAGCGGGACCTCGCATCCGGGCTGATGGACGCACCCTGGCCTCCCGTCTACCCGAAGATGCCGGACGAGCCCCCACGTGTCGCGCCGAGCCGAGCGAGGAAGAACCGCTGAACGGCGCGTCGACGGCGGTGTCGTCGCGCGAGCCGGGAGGCGGTGCCGAGGAGCTGACTGCGGCGCGTGTTGACACCCGTCGTACGGTGCTGCTGACAGGATCCCCGATGAAGGGAGCGAACATGGGCAAGCGACACGGGGTCGGCGCGGCAGCAATCCTCGCACTGGTCTCGATCGCCGGTGGTGGAGTCGCAGGAGCGACACCGCCGGAGCGGATCACGATCTGCCACGGCACCGCGAGCGAAACCAACCCATACGTGGTGATCACGGTGGCGAACCGGTCGTTCAAGGACGGCCATTTCGATGACCAGGTGGACAAGAGCCACGGTGCGAAGAATCAACCGGACGTCCTGTGGAACAGCAACGGTTGCGCTCCGGAGCCGCCACCGAACTGATTCCAGACCACCACCTCACCACGGGCCGCGCCGCGTCGGGCGCGGCCCGTGTCGCGGGCGGACTCCACCGTCGTGACGGACGTTCCGTAACGGCGGGTTCACTGTGCGTAGATCTCCGTTCGCTCAAAGGGCTGACTGGTGGCACGAATCTCCTGCTGACATTGCAAGACGAACGCGCAGCGTGTTACCAACGACCCAGCTCGGGACACAACGAGTGGGGGAGGCGTCGATCCGCAGGCCTGAGAGTGGTCGCTGCACCTGCGGGGAGCCAGAGCGAAACCGGCCCCTGACCGAAGGCGACTGGAGGGAACGGTCATGGGACGAGCGACGATCACCCCGCGTGCGCAGCGGATTCACCGGACAGGTGCGGCGCTGAGCATCGTGGGGGCGGTGCTCTCGGTGCTGGCATTCCTCCCGGCAGGGTCTCTCGTGTCTGCCCACACCGTTGGGGCCCCGGGCGAGGACGACGTGTACAGCGGGACGTGGCCACCGAGCGCGAAGCCTGTGTGGAGCCTGCCGCAACCGAATCCCAGTATCGGGGAGTCATGCGGGCTCGACATCGGCATCCTGATCGATCGCTCGGGGTCTATCGCCGACGCCGGTAAAGCCACCGAGATGCGCGAATCGGCGAAGGCACTGGTCGACAGCCTCGCAGGAACGCCCTCCGCGGTCGGGGTGTGGAGCTTCGGGAACGACTCGAGTGCGACCGGTACCGCGCAGCACCCGGCTCGGCAGCTCACCGAGGTGGGTGGCCCCACCGGTCCGGCAGGCGTTTCCGCGCTGAAGGCGACCATCGACTCGATCCCGATCGTGTCGAACGTGGCGACGAACTGGGAGGCGGGATTCGACGCCGTGCACACCGCGAGCACGATGGCGGGCAACCGGGCTCCCGACCTGCTGTTCGTCCTGACTGACGGCAAGCCGACCGTGCACATCGATGACTCCAGCACGGGTGGTACGACCAACAACGACGACGTCGACGGGGGGATCCGGACCGCAAACTTGGTGAAGGGCCTCGGGACGAGGATCTTCGCGGTGGGCATCGGTGCTGGGATCGATGCGACGACGCTGGCGCTGATCACGAACGACACCGCCTTCACTGGCGGGAACATCACTACCGCTGGCTACGCGCTGACCAACTTCGACAACCTCAATTCCACGCTGCGCAAGCTCGCCACCGCTCTGTGCGGGGGAAGCGTGACGGTGCAGAAACTCGCCGATCCCGGGAACGGCGTGTTCACCCCTGCTCCGGGCTGGGAGTTCACCCTCGACCCCACCAACCCCGAGATCCTGAACCAGACCAAGACGACCGACGCGAACGGCCAGACGAACTTCGATCTCAGCGTCTTCACGACCGAGCAGGTGACGCTGACGGAGAACTTGAGTGCCAAGTCCGGTTACCAGTTCCTCGCCGATGAGGTGGTGTGTACGAACAGCAACGGGCGCAATCCGAGGCTGACCGCGGTGACCAACGGTGTTCGCTTCGACTTGGGCCCGACCGACATCATCAGCTGCACGTTCAAGAACCGGAAGGAGTCCGTCGACCTCGGTGTCGTCAAGAGCGACGGTGGTGTGTCCACGACCCCGGGTGGCACCGTGACCTACACCCTCACGTACGGGAACAAGGGGAACGTCGCCGCACCCAACACGGCGATCACCGAGACCGTCCCGGCGAACGCCACGGTGGATCTCGGTACCGGTCCGGCTGACGGCAAGAACGACGGTTGGGTCTGCAACGGCCTCGAGAGTGGCTCGTTCCCAGCCGGAACCACCTGTACCCGGTCGGTCGGTACCGTCGCGGCCGGAGCGTCGGGGCTCACGACGACGTTCACCGTGACGGTGAATGATCCCCTCCCGTTCGGCACGACGCAGATCAGCAACACCGCGGTGATCGGCTACGACGACTCAGCCGGGCCTGACACCAACCCCGCTGACAACTCCTCGACCGACACAACTCCGGTCGTCGTGACCCCGGGCCTCACGATCGTGAAGACGGTGGTGCGTGAGGGTCAGTCGTGTCCGGGTGTGGATGGGGTGACCTTGACGGTGGTGGCGGGGCAGTCGGTCCGGTACTGCTACGTGGTCACCAACCCGGGGAATGCGCCGTTGCTGAACGTGGCGTTGGTCGATGACAACGGCACGCCGGGGAATCCGGGGGATGACTTCGCGGTGACGCTGTCGGGTCTGTCG